>NZ_JBFUFP010000046.1:0-14641 GCF_056403375.1 Rhizobacter sp. P2_H2 | reverse complement strand
CGCGGGATGCAAGGTCGGCCGATGCTTGTCAATCGCCTCGTACCTGGCACGCGTGGTTTGATCGGCGGCAGAGATGTCGATGCCCTTGTCGTGCAGCTTGGTGGTCAGCGACTGGCCTTGCGTGACGAGAGTTGTCGCGGCGCCGCCCCGCGGGCGTGCGTCCAAGCGGCTTTCGCGTGCAACCTTCGTGATGAGCAGCATGGCGCCCCCTGATTGATGACAGGGCGTGGGTGACAGCCGCCATCGAAATGGTTCCAGCCAGCGCTTGCGCTATTCGATCCGTCCTTCCCACGCCGCGAACTCCAGCGGCCGCAGGCCGAAGCGAACCGCATTGCCGGCATGCAGGCTCTTGAACTCGGTGAGCACCAGCGTGACGAAATGCTCCCGGTCTTCCAGGGCCACCGTTGAAGGAATCCTGGCGCGCACCGTCGCTTCGTCGACCGCGTCGCCGCCCCGAACGATGGCCGCGATGGCCTCGCCCAATGCCTTGCGGTAGCGAAGCCGGAAGACATCGGGCGGGACCAGGTCCCGCGTGACCGCGACATAGTGCTGGCACGAAGAGCCGTAGGCCGAGGCGAAGACGTCGCGCAGCAGTTCGATGCGGTTCAGTTCATAGACGCCGAGCATCGCGTCCACGTAGTCCTGCTGCGGTACGTCGATGAACGACAGCGGGCACAGGTTGTGGCGGATGAACGGGATGTTGGCGGCCAGCCGGGACACGCGCTTGTTCACGTCCTCGAAGGGTTGCAGGTAGGGCACGTGCACCATCAGGAAGAAGGCCTGCTCGAAGGGATCCCGGATCTCCGCGGCCGTCTGCACGACGATGTCGAACAGGGCCTCCAAGGGCTGTGGTGGCCCCGGCGGCTGGTACACGCTGCCGCCGATCCCGACGGCGCGGCGGCGGATGCGGCCCACGGCCGTCGGGTCGGCCATCAGGCCGTCCGACAGGAGCGCGTGCAGCGTGATGAGCGTGTGCGGCGTCATGCCCGCGTGCGCCGGGTCTCCCACCAGGTACTCGATGGCCTCCTTGTGGTTGAGGATCATCTTGGTTTCCTGCGCGTCCTTGCCTTCGGCCGCCTGGCCGAACGCGATCAGCCGCTCGGTGTCGAGGCGGCTGTAGGTGTTGCCTTCCAGCCGGGAGGAAGCCCACGACAGGTCGATCAGCAGCCGGGCGAGGATGTCCTTCGCAAACGTCCCGGCCGGCGCCTGCTCCGAGGGAGATTGCCCCATCGCATGCAATCGGTCGCGCAAGCCTTGCGGCAGGTAGACCGTCTGGTTGGGGAGGTAGTGCTCCAGGAACTCGACGTTGTAGCCCACCCGCCGGCGCTGCAGGCGCGGTTGGCGGATGTACGCCCGGATCTCTTCGCCTTCCGGGGATATGGACGCAGTGGCCGCGGCGATGGCGCGGGACCTGTCGGTATGGCCGTAGGTGGGAGGAGGTTCCGTGACCCCGACGGGCCGAGCCAGGTAGCGCGTCGACCGCGCATCTCCCTGCACCTCGAGGCGCTTCTGTTCGACGAGCGCAGCCAGTCGGCGCTGCAGGGTTCGGCGCTTGGTCTGCTCACCCAACGCCTGGGATAGCGCGTCAACACCGATGCCGGCGGGATGCGCGGCAATCAGCGCGACCAGACGATCGAACTCATGTTGTGGCGTGATTCGTGGCATTCGCGTCAAATCCGGCGAGGAATCGCGCCAGTATTGCGCCACTCGAAGTGGCGCGCAAGCCGTTTATCGCGCCATCTCCTCCATCGCCGACACGATCGCCCCCGGCGTCGTGACCCAGATCTCGCGGTGGTGGTCCATCACGTGCCGCAGCGCGCGCCGCAGGTGGCGCAGCCGGTACGGCTGGCCGACGATGTACGGGTGCAGCGCGATGCCCATCACCAGCGGCTGGCGCTGCGACTGCTCCAGCATCTCGTCGAACTGGTCGACGATCATCTGCGCGAAGTCCTTCGCGTCCATCTGCCGCGCGATCACCATCGGGATGTCGTTCAGCTCCTGCGGGTAGGGCACCGACCACAGCGAGCCGCCGCCGCGCGTGCGCAGGCGCACCGGCTGGTCGTCGTGGCACCAGTTCAGCGTGTAGTGGAAACCGGCCTCGGCCAGCAGGTCGGGCGTGACGTGGCTTTCCGAGATCCACGGCGACAGCCAGCCGCGCGGCGCGAGCGCATGGCGGCGCGTCATCGTGTCGCGGCAGTGCTCGATCAGCGCGCGCTCGTCGGCCTCGGGCAGCGTGCCCTGGCGGACCGAGTTGGTGTGGCCGTGCGCGATCATCTCGTCGCCGCGCTGCACGAAGGCATCCACCAGCGGCGCGCTCAGCTCGTACAGCGCGGTGTTCAGGATCACGCCGGCCGGCATCGCGAGCTGGTCGAACAGCTCCAGGCAGCGCCACGCGCCGACGCGGTTGCCGTACTCGCGCCAGCTGTGGTTCAGCACGTCGGGGTGCGGCGACGCCGGGCCGAGCGATGCCCCCAGCCCTTCGCCGAACGCGAAGTCTTCCAGGTTGAAGCCCAGGTACACCGCGAGCCGCTGCCGGTTGGGCCAGCGGAAATCCGGCCGCTGCGTGATCGGCGAGTAGTCGAAGCGGCCGTGCGTGCGCAGCGGGCCGAAGCGGGGATCCGGGGCAGGGTGGCTCATGGCGCAGGCCGAAGCAAGCTGCGCACCACCGTCACCGTGCAGTCCGACTGCGCCACCACCTCGGCCGACACGCTGCCCAGGTAGCGGCGCAGCCCGCCGCTGCTGCGCGCGCCCATCACGATGTGGTCGACCTGGTTCTTGCGCGCGTAGTCGACGATCGCGGTCGCGGCATCAGGCGCCTCCAGCACATGGAAGGTCACGCGCCCGGCCTGCTCGGGGCGCGTGGCCTCCAGGTCCTGCAGCAGCGGGCGCGCCCAGTGCTTCAGCTGCACCAGCAGGCCCACGTGCTTGCTGCCGCCGTCCTTGTCGAGCAGCTCGTCCATGCCGATGCGGTTGATCTTCAGCACCGCCAGGCACGCGAGGCGCGCGCCGGGCTCGGTGTGCAGCAGCCGCTGCACCGTGTCGCGCACCGCCTCGAGCAGCGCCGGCTCGGCATTCGCGACATCCACCGCCGCCAGCAGGATCGGGCTGCGCGCCGCCTGCCCGGCCGCATTGCCGCGCTCGGCCGGTTCCGCACCCAGCGCGGCGAACCAGCGCCGCAGCGTCTGCACGCGGCCGCTGCGCGAGCGCCGCGTCGCACGCTCGGTCAGCACCACCTGCTCCGGGTTCTGCAGCTCGAAGGCGAGTTGCGCGGCGCTCTGGTGCCGCTTGTCGGGTTGCACCTCCAGGCAGCGCAGCACCAGCTCCTGCAGCCACGGCGGGCAGTCGGGCCGCCACGCGAGCGGTGGCAGCGGATCCTGGTACAGCCGCTGGCGCAGCCCGCGCACGCTGGTGGGTGCGCCGAACGGGCGCTCGCCGGTCAGCAGGTGGTACAGCAGCACGCCGAGCGCGAACAGGTCKCTGCGCGGGTCGTTGCGGATGAACTGCACCTGTTCCGGCGACATGTACGGGCCGGTGCCCATCGGCAGCTCGAACTCCTCGTCGAGCAGGTCCGGCAGGAAGTCGTGGCGCGACAGGCCGAAGTCGACCAGCACGGCATCGCTGCGGGAGCCGTCCGGCGCCTTGCGGAACATGATGTTGCTCGGCTTCACGTCGAGGTGCACCACGTGCTGGCGGTGCAGGTCGTGCAGCGCGGTCGCGACGAGCGCGCCGACATTCACCACCTCGGCGATCGGCAGCGGCGCATCGTCGAAGCGCCGGCGCAGCGAATCGCCCGCCAGCCGCTCCATCACGATGAACGGCTGCCCGGTGAAGTCGCCCTTGGCGATGAACTTCGGCACATGCACGCCGGCGAGCGACGGCAGGATCATCTGCTCGACCTCGAAGCCGACGATGCTGGTCGGATCCTCGCCGCCCTTGATGCGCGGCACCTTCATGATCAGCGGCAGCGGGTCGTCGCTGTCGAGCCGCGTCACGGCCCACAGGTTGGCCATGCCGCCCTGGTGCAGGTGGGCGTCGAGCCGGAAGCCGTCGATGACCTGGCCGGCGGCCAGGCGCGACGAGGGCTTCGCGGGCCCGGCCTCAGTGTCCATCGATCAGGCGCTGGGCGAGGCGTTCGGGCAGGCCGGCGGCACGCACCTTGGCGCTCGCGGCCTCATGGTCGTACGGCACGCGGTGGTAGGTCAGGTCGCCACTGACGGTGTCGAAGGTGGCATAGGCGGCGGCCGGGTTGCCGTCGCGCGGCTGGCCGGACGAGCCGGGGATCACCAGCCACTGCCGCTGCGGCGACAGCGGGATCGGCACGCCCGGCACCGGCGTGAAATCGCCGACCTTGCCGGTGCCCGACAGGTGGAACAGCAGCGGCTCGTGCACATGGCCGCAGAAGGTGATGCGCGCGTCGGTGGCGTGCAGGCTGCGCACCGCGTCGAGCCGGCCGGTGACGTAGCCCCACGCGGCAGGCGCATGCGCGTTGGCATGCACGTAGAGGCGGTCGGCATCGCGCGCGGTGAGCGGCAGCTTCGCCAGGAAGTCRAGCTGCGGCGGGGTCAGCCGTTCGTGCGTCCAGGCGGCGGCATCGCGCGCGTCGGGCACCATCGTCGGCTGCGCGCCCTGCACCGCGGCCGCGTCGTGGTTGCCCATCACCGCGATCGCGCCGCCGGCCACGTGGGCCTGCACGCAGTCGACCACCCAGCCCGGCTCGGCACCGTAGCCGACGTAGTCGCCGAGGAACACGTGCTGCTGCGCACCCTGCGATTGCGCATGCGCGAGCACGGCCTCGACGGCCTCGCGGTTGGCATGCAGGTCGGTGATCAGGGCGAGCTTCATGCGGTCGCGTGCCGCGGGCCGGTCGGCATCAGCCGATGCGGCCCAGCAGCAGGTACTCCATCAAGGCCTTCTGGACGTGCATGCGGTTCTCGGCCTCGTCCCAGACGACCGATTGCGGGCCGTCGATCACGTCGGCCTCGACCTCCTCGCCGCGGTGCGCCGGCAGGCAGTGCATGAAGAGCGCATCGGGCTGCGCCGCGGCCATCATCTCGCGGTCGACGCACCAGTCGGCGAAGGCCTTCATGCGGGCCTCGTTCTCGGCCTCGTAGCCCATGCTGGTCCACACGTCGGTGGTCACCAGGTGCGCGCCGCGGCAGGCCTCGAGCGGATCCTTGAAGACCTTGATGCAGCCGGTATCGCTGACGCCGGCGGCCTTCGCGTCGACCTCGTAGCCCGACGGCGTGCTGACGTGCAGCGTGAAGCCGAGGATGCTCGCCGCCTGCAGCCAGGTGCTGGCCATGTTGTTGCCGTCRCCGACCCAGGCCACCACCTTGCCCGCGATGCTGCCGCGGTGCTCGATGTACGTGAAGATGTCGGCCAGGATCTGGCACGGGTGGTACTCGTTGGTCAGCCCGTTGATCACCGGCACGCGCGAGTTCGCCGCGAAGGCATCGAGCTTGGTCTGCTCGTAGGTGCGGATCATCACCAGGTCGACCATGCGGCTGATCACGCGCGCGCTGTCCTCGATCGGCTCGGCGCGGCCGAGCTGGCTGTCGCCGGTGGTCAGGTTCACCACCGAGCCGCCCATCTGGTACATGCCGGCCTCGAAGCTGACGCGGGTGCGCGTGGACGCCTTCTCGAAGATCATCGCCAGCGTGCGGTCGACCAGCGGCGTGTACTTCTCGTAGTTCTTGAAGCGCTTCTTGATGATGCCCGCACGCTCGAACAGGTAGGCGTACTCCTCGGCGCGGAAATCCCTGAACTGCAGGTAGTGCTTGATGAGGCTCATGCCGGGCTTCATGGCGTGGCAGGGGTTTCGGACAGGAAGCGCTTGACCAGCGGGCACAGGATGGCCACGATCTGCGCCGCTTCGCCGGCGGTGAGGACCAGCGAGGGCACCAGGCGGATCACGCGGTCGGCGGTGACGCTCAGCAGCAGGCCGGCCTCGGCCGCGCGGTTCAGCAGCACGCCGCACGGGCGGTCGAGCTCGATGCCGAGCATCAGGCCCTGGCCGCGCACCTCGACGAAGCCCGGCACGCCGGCCAGCTCCTTCTCGATGCCGGCCTTCAGCGCGGCGCCGACGGTGGCGGCGTTCTCGAGCAGCTTCTCTTCTTCCATGATGCGCAGCGTCTCGACGCCGGCACGCATCGCGAGCGGGTTGCCGCCGAAGGTGCTGCCGTGGTTGCCCGGGCCGAACACGTTGGCCGCCTTCGGGCCGCAGACGATCGCGCCCACCGGCACGCCCGAGCCCAGGCCCTTGGCGAGCGGCATCACGTCCGGCTTGATGCCGGCCCATTGGTGCGCGAACCACTTGCCGGTGCGGCCCAGTCCGCATTGCACCTCGTCGAGCATCAGCAGCCAGCCGCGCTCGTCGCAGATCTTGCGGATGCCCTGCAGGTACTCGATCGTCGAGACGTTGATGCCGCCTTCGCCCTGGATCACCTCCAGGAACACCGCGACCACGTTCGGGTTCTCGGCGGCCACCTTGCGCACCGCGGCCAGGTCGTTCAGCGGCACGCGCACGAAGCCTTCGACCAGCGGGCCGAAGCCGGCCTGCACCTTGGCGTTGCCGGTGGCCGAGAGCGTCGCGATCGAGCGGCCGTGGAAGGCCTTCTCGTAGACGATGATCTCCGGGCGCTCGATGCCCTTGTCGTGGCCGTACTTGCGGGCGATCTTCAGCGCGCCTTCATTGGCCTCCAGGCCGGTGCTGCAGAAGAACGCGTTGGTCAGGCCCGAGACCTCGGTCAGCTTGGCGGCGAGCTGCTCCTGCAGCGGCACCTGGTAGTAGTTGGAGCTGTGGATCAGCTTGCCGACCTGGTCCTGCAGCGCGGCGACCAGCTTCGGGTGCGCATGGCCGACGGTGTTGACGGCGATGCCGCCCAGGCCGTCGAGGTATTTCTTGCCGTCGGTGTCCCACACCCAGCAGCCTCGGCCATGCGACAACGCGAACGGCAGGCGACCATAGGTCGGCATCACGTGGGGCATGGGCTGGGCGGCGGTGGTGGTCGCATTCATTGCGGGAAGACTCCGGAAGTGCGCAATACCGGGCAGCAAGGGGCGCCGCCCGGGGCCTTGGATTCTAAGGGTCGGTCATGGCACGCCGATAAAGGCACAGGCGCAAGCCCCTGGCGGGCCGCGCAATGTGCTGCGGCGCAGCATATTCGCGGCACAATAGCCGCCGGCCGACCCGCCATCCGTTCGACCCCACGCCCGCAGCACGCATGACCTCACCCTTGCCCCGCGAAGTGTTCATCCAAGGCATCACCAAGGATGGCAAGACCTTCCGACCCAGCGACTGGGCGGAGCGGCTGGCGGGGGCGATGTCCAGCTTCCGCCCCGGTGGTTCGGCGGGCGGCATCGGGTCGTTCATCGGCTACTCGCCGTACTGCGTGCCGCGCGTGATCAACGGCGTGAAGTGCGTGATCGTCAGCGAGGAGCTGAAGGCGCTGGAGCCGATGGCCTGGGACTTCGTGATGAACTTCGCGCGCGACAACGACCTCCAGGTCGTCGAGGCCTGCCTGCTGCCGAACGGGCAGTTGGCGCCGGTGCCGCCGTCGGCCCAGCAGGCTGCCTGATTCCTCGGGATCAATTTCCGGATCACCAATGAAAAAGGCCCGCTGAGCGGGCCTTCTCACTTACCACCTGGAATCTTTCAATCAGGCTGCGAGAGCCTTGATCTTGGCCGACAGGCGGCTCTTGTGGCGAGCTGCCTTGTTCTTGTGGAACAGGCCCTTGTCAGCCACGGAATCGATGACGCCCTGGGCGGTCTTGAAGATTTCAGCAGCCTTGGCCTTGTCGCCGGCGACAACAGCCTTTTGAACGTTCTTGACGACCGTGCGGAACTTCGAACGCAGCGCGGTGTTGGCGGCGTTGAGCTTCACGTCCTGGCGGACGCGCTTGCGGCCCGACGCGATGCGGACCGTCTTCTTGACTTTGGAGGAGGTAGCCATTTTGTTTGCGTGATCCAGGTGGGTGGGGCAAAGACCGCGAGTATAGCATTCACATTTCTGCCTCGGCAAATTGCGACACAAGAGGTGAGCAGGCGCTACCTATAATCCGCCCGCCTTCTGCCCCTTCCCCATGAACCTGCTGCGTGCCGCCTCCGTCGTCTCCCTGCTGACCCTGGCGTCGCGCATCACCGGGTTGGGCCGCGAGCTGATGGTCGCCGCGATGTTCGGCGCCGGCGCCTGGACCGATGCCTTCCAGGCCGCGTTCCGCATCCCCAACATGCTGCGCCGGCTGTTCGCCGAAGGCGCCTTCGCGCAGGCCTTCGTGCCCATCCTCGGCGAAACCCGCACCCGCGAGGGCGACGAGGTCACGCACCTGCTGGTCAACGCGGTCGCCACGGTGCTGTTCTGGGCGCTGCTCGTCACCTGCGTGGCGGGCATGGTCGCGGCACCGGTGATCGTCTGGCTGATGGCCTCCGGCCTCGCGCAGTTCGACGGCGCGGTCGTCATGACGCGCTGGATGTTCCCCTACATCGGCTTCATCTCGCTGGTCGCGCTGGCCGCGGGCGTTCTGAACACCTGGAAGCAGTTCGCGGTGCCCGCCGCATCGCCGGTGCTGCTGAACCTGGCGGTGATCGGCGCCGGCTGGGGCCTGGCGCCGGTATTTCGCCGCTGGGGCATCGAGCCGATCTACGCGATGGCCGTCGGCGTGATGATCGGCGGCGTGCTGCAGCTGGCGGTGCAGCTGCCGGCGTTGGCGCGCATCGGCCAGCTGCCGCGCATCGGCATGACGCCCGCGCGCATCCGCGCCGCCTGGCACCACCCGGGTGTGCACCGGGTGCTGCGTCAGATGGCGCCGGCTTTGCTGGGCGTGTCGGTGGCGCAGCTGTCGCTGCTGATCAACACGCAGATCGCGTCGCACGTCGGTGTCGGCGCGGTGTCGTGGCTGACCTACGCCGACCGGCTGATGGAGTTCCCGACCGCGCTGCTCGGCGTCGCGCTCGGCGTGGTGCTGATCCCGCAACTCTCGTCCGCGCAGGCCCGCGCCGATGCCGAGGCCTATTCCGGCCTGCTCGACTGGGGCCTGCGCCTGGTGCTGCTGCTCGCGCTGCCCTGCGCGGTGGCGCTGCTGGTGTTCACGACGCCGCTGGTCGCATCGCTCTACCACCGCGGCGCTTTCCGGGCCGAGGACGTCGCGCAGACCGTGCTCGCGTTGCGCGGCTACGGCGTCGGGCTGATGGGGCTGATCGGCGTGAAGATCCTCGCGCCCGGGTTCTACGCCCGGCAGGACATCCGCACGCCGGTGAAGATCGCCGTGGTCGTGCTGGTGCTGACCCAGCTGATGAACCTGCTGTTCGTGCCGCAGCTGGGCCATGCGGGGCTGGCCCTGTCGATCGGCCTGGGTGCGCTGGTCAATGCCGGCTGGCTGTTCGTCGGCCTGCGCCGCGCCGGCAGCTACACGCCGTCGGCCGGCTGGGCGGGCTTCACGTGGCGGGTGCTGCTGGCGACCACGCTGCTGGGCGCCTTGCTCGGATACGCCTCGCTGAAGCTCGACTGGATCGCGCTCGGCCAGCAGCACGGCGCGCGGGCCGCGTGGCTGGCCGCCTGCCTGGGCGGCGCGGCGATCGTCTACTTCGGCACCTTGCTCGCCACCGGGTTGAACCTGAAGCAGTTCGCACGGCGTGGTTGATGGCGACCCCTCGGCCGCCGGGTACGTCGGCCGATCCCCCGCGGGGATGCGGGCCGGCTTGGGGCGGCCCGGCGCTCGGCCCGCTAAACTCGTCGAATGGCCCGTCCGTTGCAGTTCGAAGCGCCCACCGTGCTGGAGTATTTCGCGTCGCTGGTGGCGGATGACGCCAGCCTGTCGCTGACCGAGGCGGCCGTCGCGATCGGCCAGGACGACGATCCCGGCCTCGACGCCCAATCGGTGCTGGCCGAGATCGACCAGCTCGCGCTGCGCCTGAAGCAGCGCGTCCCGGCCGATGCCGTGCCGCTGCAGCGGCTGCGCCGGCTGAACCACTTCTTCTTCAGCGACCTCGGCTTCGCCGGCAACGTCAACGACTACTACGACCCCGGCAACAGCCACCTCGGCACGGTGCTGCGCACGCGGCGCGGCATCCCGATCACGCTGGCGGTGCTGTACATCGAGCTGGCCACGCAGATCGGCCTGCAGGCGCGCGGCGTCTCGTTCCCCGGGCACTTCCTGGTCAAGCTGCACATGCCGCAGGGCGAGGTGGTGATCGATCCGTTCACCGGCCATTCGCTGTCGCGCGACGAACTCGACGAGTTGCTCGCGCCGTACCGCCAGAGCAACGGCCTGGTCGGCGATTTCGACGTGCCGCTCGGGTTGTTCCTGCAGGCGGCGCCGGCGCGCGACGTGCTGGCCCGCATCCTGCGCAACCTGAAGGAAATCCACCGCGCCAGCGAAGACTGGCCGCGCCTGCTGCAGGTGCTGAACCGGCTGGTGATCCTGCTGCCCGAAGCCTGGGAGGAGTGGCGCGACCGCGGCCTCGCCCATGCCGAACTCGGCATGACCCACGAGGCGCTGCGCGACCTGGACCACTACCTGGCCCATGCACCGTCGGCCGCCGACCGGACGGCGATCCTGGCGCGCGTGGCCCGGCTGCGCAGCGCCGGCCCGCGGCGCCTGCACTGACCCCGGTTTGGCAACGATCCCGGCCGTTTGGGGGCGAGTCCTCCCCGGCCCTTAGAATTTGCCGCTTCGCCGGCACCCCCCAGCCGGCATCACCGACACCGTCGATGCAACTCTCTCCCGCGCAGCGTCAAACCCTTTCATGGCTCGCCATCGCCCTGGTGGGGCTGGTGCTGGTGTGGCTGCTGGCGCCGGTGCTGACGCCGTTCATCGTCGGCGCGGTGCTGGCCTATGCGCTGCACCCGCCGGTCGAGCGGCTGGCCGCACGCGGCGTGCCGCGTGTGCTGGCGGTGCTGGGCGTCGAGGTGCTGGCGCTGCTGCTGGTGCTGACGGTGCTGCTGCTGATCGTGCCGATCCTGTCGAAGGAGCTGCCGCTGCTGCGCCAGCAGGTGCCGCTGCTGATCGACCGCTTCAGCCAGTGGGCGACGCCGTGGCTCGCGCAGGTGGGCATCCACGCGCAGCTCGACACCGCGAGCCTGAAGGAATTCATCGTCCAGCGGCTGGGCGACAACATGGAGGAGTGGGCCGGCACGGTCCTCAGCTCGGCGCGCATCGGCGGCAGCTTCCTGCTGGCGATCGTCGGCAACGCAGTGCTGATCCCGGTCGTGCTGTTCTACCTGCTGATGGACTGGCCGCACCAGGTGGCGCGCCTGGAGGGCCTGATCCCGCCACGCCTGCAGCCGAGCGTGCGCAGCTTCATGGACGAATGCGATGCGGTGCTCGGGCAGTACCTGCGCGGCCAGCTGCTGGTGATGGGCATCCTCGCGGTCTGCTACAGCATCGGCCTCGCGCTGTTCGGCTTCGACCTCGCGGTGCCGGTGGGCGTGTTCACCGGGCTGGCGGTCTTCATTCCCTACCTCGGCTTCGGGCTCGGGCTGGTGCTGGCGCTGCTGGCCGGCACGCTGCAGTTCGCGAGCGCCTACGGGCTGATCGCGGTCGCGGTGGTGTACGGCGCGGGCCAGGTGCTGGAGAGCGTCTACCTCACGCCGCGCCTGGTCGGCGAGCGCATCGGGCTGAGCCCGCTGACGGTGATCTTCGCGCTGCTCGCGTTCGGCCAGCTGTTCGGCTTCGTCGGCGTGCTGATCGCGCTGCCGCTCAGCGCGGTGATGGCGGTGGCGGCCGGGCGCGTGCGTGCCGCCTACCTCCACAGCAAGCTGTTCCGCGGGTGACCGGGCGATGCGCCAACTGCCCCTGTTGATTGCCAGCGACCCGGCGCACACCTTCGAGACCTTCGTCGTCGCCGGCAATGCGCTGGCGCTCGCCCACCTGCGCGGGCTCACCCGCCAGGCGGCGCCGGTGCTGCTGTGGGGGCCGCCGGGCGCCGGCAAGACGCACCTGCTGCGCGCGCTCGCGAGCTCGGTGCAGCAGCAGGGCGGGCGCGTCAGCTGGTTCACCGCGGGCGACGACCTGCCGTGGCAGTTCGACGAGGGCGACACGTTGATCGTGCTGGACGACTGCGATGCGCTCGACGAGGCCGGCCAGCAGGCGGCGTTCGCGCTCTTCGTGCAGGCGACGACGCATGGCATCCCGGTGGCGGCCGCCGCCCGCGTGCCGCCGATCGACCTGCCGCTGCGCGAGGACCTGCGCACCCGGCTCGGCTGGGGGCACATCTTCGCGATCGAGCCGCTCGGCGAGGCCGAGGCCCGGGGCGCGCTGCGCCGCGAGGCCGACCGGCGCGGCATCTTCCTCTCCGACGACGTGATGGACTACCTGCTGACGCGCTTCTCGCGCGACCTGAAGCACCTGATGAAGCTGCTCGACCGGCTCGACGAATTCGCGCTTGCGCACAAGCGGGGCATCACGGTGCCCTTGCTGAAGCAGATGCTCAGCGAGGAGGGCGGTCCATCATGAACCTGTGCCTGTTCGACCTCGACCACACGCTGATCCCGCTCGATTCCGACCATGCCTGGGGCGAGCACATGCTGCGTCTGGGCTGGGTCGAGACGGAAGAGTTCCGCCGCGCCAACGATGCCTTCTACGTGCAGTACCAGGCCGGCACGCTCGACATCCACGAATACATCGAGTTCGCGACCCGTGCCTGGCGCGATCGCCCGGCCGCCGAGCTGGCGGCCGCGCAGGCCGGCTTCATGCGCGAGGTGATCGCCCCGGCGATGCTGCCGGCGGCCATCGCGCTGGTGCGCGACCACCAGGCACGCGGCGACCTGGTGGCCATCGTCACCGCCACCAACGAGTTCGTCACGACCCCGATCGCCCGGGCATTCGACGTGCCCCATCTGCTCGCGGTGGAGCTGGAGCGCGGCCCGACAGGTAACATCACGGGCCGGATCCACGGAACACCTTCGTTTCGAGACGGCAAGACGACCCGCACYCGCGAGTGGCTGGCAGGCCTCGGGCATCGGCTGCAGGATTTCGAACGCATCAGCGTCTACAGCGATTCGCCGAACGACCTGCCGCTCCTGGAGTGCGCCACCGATCCGGTGGCCACCAATCCCTCGCCGACGCTGGAAACCCTGGCGCGCGGGCGAGGCTGGCGTGTACTACAACTATTCACCCAATGATCAAGAAGTTCATTGACAAGCTGCTGGGCAAATCCAGCACCCCGATCGCGGTGCCCAAGGGCAAGCGCGTCGAAGTCCCCGCCAGCGAGCACGGCATCGATCCGGCGCTGGTCGACGAGAACGCGGTGCGCGTGGTGCAGACCCTGGCCGATGCCGGTTACGAGGCCTACATCGTCGGCGGCGCGGTGCGCGACCTGCTGGTCGGGCTGCGGCCGAAGGATTTCGACGTCGCCACCAACGCCACCCCCGAGCAGGTCAAGGGCCTGTTCCGGCGCGCCTTCATCATCGGCCGGCGTTTCCGCATCGTGCACGTGGTGTTCGGCCGCGGGCGCGAGCATGAGGTGATCGAGGTCTCGACCTTCCGCGCGATGATGGACGCCGCGGCGTCCGAGCAGGTCAGCGGCAACGAGAAGACCTCGAAGAGCGAGCTGGCCGGCAAGACCCATGCGGTCGACGCGGCCGGCCGCGTGCTGCGCGACAACGTCTGGGGCCCGCAGATCGAGGATGCGGCGCGCCGCGACTTCACCGTCAACGCGATGTACTACGACCCGCAGCGCCAGGTCGTCGTCGACTACCACGGCGGCATCAAGGACGCGAAGAAGAAGGTGCTGCGCATCATCGGCGACCCGGTGACCCGCTACCGCGAAGACCCGGTGCGCATCATCCGCGTCGTGCGCTTCGCGGCCAAGCTCGGCTTCACGATCGACCCGAAGACGCGTGCGCCGATCCGCGAGCTGGCTTCGCTGCTCGACAGCGTGCCGGCCTCGCGCACCTTCGACGAGATGATCAAGCTGCTGCAGACCGGCCACGCGCTGGCCAGCATCGAGGAGCTGCACAAGCAGGGCCTGGCCGGCGCGGCGCGCGGGCTGTTCCCGATCCTCGACGTGATGCTCGACGATGCGCAGAAGCACCCGGCGCGCCAGAAGTTCGTGCAGCTCGCGCTGGCCGACACCGACCGCCGCGTCGCCGAGGGCAAGCCGGTGGCGCCGAGCTTCATGCTCGCCTGCATGCTGTGGCACGAGGTGCTCGACCGCTGGCTGCGCCTGAAGAAGGGCGGCGAGGCGCCGTTCCCAGCGCTGCAGCAGGCGATCGACGCGGTGTTCGATGCGCGCATCGGCGACATCTCCGGCCGCGGCAAGCTGGCCGGCGACATGCGCGAGATCTGGCTGATGCAGCCGCGCTTCGAGCGCCGCACCGGCAACGGCCCGTTCACGCTGGTCGAGCAGCCGCGCTTCCGCGCCGCGTTCGACTTCCTGCGGCTGCGCGCCGATGCCGGCGAGATCGAGGCCGAGCTGGCACGCTGGTGGGAAGACTTCTCGCTGGCCGATCCGGATGAGCGGCATCGCCTGATGCAGGGCACGCGCGAAGGCAAGCGCGAGGCGCCGCGGCGTGCACCGTCGGGCCCCCGCCCGGCGCGCGATCCGGCGCCGCGCGATCCGGCGCCGCGCGACGACGAGTCCGACGAGCCGGCCGGCGAAGCCGAGGCCGCCGAAGCAGAGGGCGGCTCGGCCGAACCCGCC
>NZ_JBFUFP010000045.1:0-14699 GCF_056403375.1 Rhizobacter sp. P2_H2 | reverse complement strand
CTCCAGCAGCGTGCTCTTGCTGCGCACGTCGTCGTAGGCGAAGCCGTACGCCAGCCCGTCGATGCTGTGGTCATGCCAGAACTTCGCGTAGTAGTTGGCAGGGCCGGCCGGGTAGTACGCCGACGAATTGCTCCACTGCGACGGGTCGACGCTGATCAGCAGGTGGCGGTTGAACGCGGCGGCGATCTGCGCCTGCACCACCAGTTCCTGCGAATTGCCGCTCGCCAGGTTGCCGGACGCCTCGAGGATGCCCTGCGTCGTCGGCTTGCCGCGGATGTACAGGTTCTGCGGGCCGCCGTCCTTCGAGAACACGAAGTCGTTGCCGATCACGCGGCCGCGGAAGGTGCCGGCCTCGGCGCTGAACACCAGGTCGGTGCCGGCGTAGCGGCTCCACACCTGGTCGACGTAGGACGCGAAGTAGTTGCCCTGCGCGCGACCGGCGCCGAACACCGACTTGGCCGGCGCGATGATGCGGTAGGGCCGCTGCACCAGCGCGCGGRATTCGGCCTGCGGCAGCGCCTCGAAGTCGGCGAAGATCTGCGCCCGCGACGCGTTGTCGCCCAGCGTGCGGTCGTAGCCGTCCTTGCCGAGCAGGCGCGTCTTGATCGGGAAGCCGAACTGGTCCACGCGCGTCGTGTTGCCGTGGTAGCCGCTGTTGTCGACGGTGAACTCGATCCACTCGAAGTTCACGTCCTGGTTCGGGTCACCCGGGTTGCCGAGGTCGGGCCCGGCGAAGCCCAGGCGGCCGTCGCCGGCGACGTTGATCTTGATGAACATCGGCGAACCGAGGCTGATGAACATGCGGCCCGAATCGATCTTCGGGATCGAGACCCAGCCGGCGTCGCTCAGCTTGTTGAAGTAGTTCGCATAGTTCTGGCCGTTCTTCGCGACGCGGTTGGCGGCGTCGTTGTCGGCGACCGCGGCCGGGATCAGGCGGCCGCTCGCATCGACGTGCGACAGCACCTTGGTGTCCGGGTTGTAGCCGATGATCGACCAGTAGACCTGGTTGTCGGCGAACGCGCCGTTGGTGCCGTTCACCAGCTTGATCGTCATCACGCCGTTGCCCACCGGCAGGTCGACGCCGCCGTTGCCCTGGCGCACGCGGAACGACGACACGATGTCGTTGAAGTTCACGTTCACGAGGTTGGGCGTGTCGGCGCTCAGCGTGAGCTTGCGGCCGCCGTAGTTGATGTCGTCGAACAGGTCGACCTGGTAGCCGCTCTTGACCTTGACCGACGAGGCGCGGTCGTTCCAGGTGCTGCCGATCCAGCTGCTGTCGGCATCGGCGCAGAACGAGGCGCCCTGGTAGTCGACATGCTCGTAGAAGCAGATCGCGCCGCTGGCCGCGGGCGGCGGCGTCGTCGTGCCGCCCCCCACCGTGGCGGTGAAGCGTGCCGAGTCATAGGCCGGCGCGCCGTTGTTGTAGGTGAAGAAATAGCCCAGCGTGTTGCCCGACGCGACGCCGGTCACGACCTGCTCGTAGCGCGCGGCCGCGCTGTTGTAGCCCATGCGCAGGTTCTGCTGCGCGCCGCCGTTGACCTGGTAGTGGACGTCGACCCAGGTGGTCGCGACGCTCGACTTGAACCAGATCGTCGCGGTGCTGCCCGAACTGGTCACGCCCTGCGTGAAGTCGGCCGCCCCGGCCGGTGCCGCGAAGCAGGCCAGCGCGGCGAACGCCGCCACCAGCCATCCCATGAATCCTCTTCTTGTGCCCGACATGCTCACTCCCTCGAAGGTGTCTTTCCACCGGCCGCGCCGGCAGTGCCCGGGCATTCTCGAAGCGGGCAGGCCGCCGCGGGGCGGCGCTTTGCAACAAGATGAGAAAGCGCTTTCATGAATGCCCGGGCGATGGGCATCCATTGCGTCGAACAATCGGTTGCAAGTGCGGGGTGGGGTCAGCGGTCGTCGGCGACCCGCGCGAGCGCGTCGTCGATCGCCTTGTTCAGCTTGTCGATCGCGATCGGCTTGGTCACGTAGCGGAAGAAGCCGGCCGCGAGGCCGCGCGCCACGTCGCCGGCCATCGCGTTGGCGGTCAGCGCGATCACCGGGATGTGGGCGGTGGCCGGGTCGGCCAGCAGCACGCCCAGCGCATCCTTGCCGTTCAGGCCCGGCAGGTTGATGTCCATCAGGATGATCTGCGGCCGGTGCGCGCGGGCCAGCTCGATGCCGAGCTGCGCATCCGGAGCCGACATCTGCCGGATGTCGCCGCGCAGCGCGACGATCTCGCTGACGAGCTGCAGGTTGGCCGGGTTGTCCTCCACGTACAGCAGCAGCGGCGTGTCGTCCTGGTCGTCGGGCGCGAGGCCGCTGCGCAGCTCGCCGTGGCCGGTGGACGGTGCGCTGGGCGGCATCTCGTGCGCCGCGCGCAGCTCGATCGCGAACACGCTGCCGATGCCGGCGGTGCTGCTCGCCTCGATGCGTCCGCCCATCAGCTCGACGAGCCGCTTCGTCACCACCAGGCCGATGCCGGTGCCCTCGACGTTGCCAGCTTCCTGGCCGAGGCGGTTGAAGGGCTGGAACAGCAGCGCGAGCTGCTCCGGCCGCAGGCCGCTGCCGGTGTCCTGCACCGAGATGCGCACCCGCTCGTCGGCCAGCGCGGTGCATTCCACGACCACCGTGCCGCGCTCGCGGTTGTACTTGACGGCGTTCGACAGCAGGTTGAGCAGCACCTGCTTGAGCCGCGTGCGGTCGGCGATCACGCTCAGGCCGCTGTCGTCGGGGAAGAACAGCCGGATGCCGCGCTGGTCGRCCGCCGGGCTGATCATGGTCTCGCATTCGCGCAGCATGTCGGCCAGGCCCACCGGCTCCAGCGACAGCATCAGGTTGGCCGATTCGATGCGCGCCAGGTCGAGGATCTCGTTGATCAGGTTCAGCAGGTGCCGCCCGGCCTTCAAGATCTGCTGCGTGAACTCGACGCGCTTGGTGTCGGGCAGCGCATGGGCGTTGGATTCCAGCAGCTGGCCGAAGCCCAGGATCGCGTTGAGCGGCGTGCGCAACTCGTGGCTCATGCTGGAGAGGAACTCCGACTTCGCGCGGTTGGCCTTCTCCGCCGCCTCGGTTGCGAGCGCCAGCTCGCGGTTCGACGCCTCGAGCTGCGCGGTGCGTTCGCCGACCCGGCTTTCCAGCTGCTCGTTGAAGCGCATCACCTCCTGCTGCGCCTGGCGCCGGTCGGCGATCTCCTGCTCGATCTTCAGCAGCGCCTGCTGGTTGTCGAGCGCATGCCGCTCCACCTCGGCCATCATGCGGTTGAACGAATCGACCAGCACGCCGACCTCGTCGTCGCTGATGCGTTCGGCACGCCGCGAGTAGTCGCGCTGGTCGACCACCTCGCGCGCCACCTGGCCGATGGCGAGGATCGGGCGCGTGACGATGGACTGCAGCCAGCGCGAGATCAGCCAGGCCAGCAGCATGGCCAGCACCGCCACGGCGGCGGCGATGCCGGCGTAGTCGCGGAAGCGGTCGTACAGCTCGTAGTCGGCTCGCAGGTAGACGGTGCCCAGGAACTCGCCGCCGCTGACGACGCGGCGGAAGATGACCAGGTCGCGCCCGTCGACGCGCTCCACGTCGGCTTCGGGATGCGGCGGAAAGCGCGACTGCTGCGGCGTCGCCGCATACGACGCGAACAGCTTGCCGCGCGCGTTGTACAGCGCCGCCGCATGCACCTGCGGCCGGAAGCGCAGCAGCCCGAGGTTCTCGCCCGCCGCCTTCGCATCGTCGAAGGCGAGTGCCGGCGCGGTGGTGCGGCCCATCAGCTCGGCCTGCGTGCCGATGTCGCTGACCCAGGCCTGGTGATAGGCCCGCAGGTCGTAGGCCACCAGCGCGGCGAGCGCGACCGCGACCGCCGGCAGCGTCGTCAGCAGCACGATGCCGATCAGCTTGGCGCGCAGCGAGCGGGTGCCGCGCATCGTCATGGCGTGTTCACCTTGCGGGCCACCGCCAGCAGGCGCGAGCTGACCTTCAGGCCGGCCTGCTCGACAGGGCGCAGCGCCACGTCGAAGCGCACCTTGTCGTCGACGACCAGGAAGTTGATCGCACTGCCGAGCGCGAAGGCGTCGTCGGACTCGCTGACGATCAGCAGCGGCTGGCCCTTGACGGCCGCGGTGATCTGCGCGACCCGCGCGCTGTCGCTGCGGCCGATGAACAGCACGTGCAGGCCGCTCGCCGTGTCGCCGGCGCGCAGCCGGCGCACCACGATGTCGTGGCCGTTGACCTCGCGCCCGGAGACGGCCTGCGCGAGCTCGCCGGCCAGCAGCTCCGAGCCGAGCACACCGATCGTGATCGGCGCGTGCTCGCGCTCGAAGGCCTGCGGCGGCCATTCGATGTACGCGAGGAACTTGTAGAGGTAGGCGGCCTTGATCTGGTACTCGGCGGCACTGCCCGGCGACTGGGCGGCGCAAGGCACGGCCAACCACGGGGCAAACAGCAACGGAAGGCCGAGCACGCGCCGCCGCCCGAGGCGGTGCGGCGGGTCGGCTGCCACCACCGCGCCCACGTCAATACGTCCAGGTCACCTGCAGCAGCGCGCTRCGCGCGATCTCGCTGCGGGGAACTGGGTCGCCGAACTCCGCATGCGAGGGCTGGAACAGGTTGCGGCCGACCAGCGCCAGCAGCAGGTCGGCGCGCGGCCGCCAGCCGTAGCGCAGATCCCAGGCGGTGTAAGCCGGCACCTGCGGGGCGGGCAGCGCGGCGACGCGGCGCACGTCGATGTCGAGTTCCTGCGTCGGCGTCAGGTCGATGCTGTTGCGCAGCGACCACTGGTGGTGCGGATCGTTGCCGAGCACACGCGGGCCGACCGGGTCGGTGCTGCCCGGCATCACCTGCAGGTCCTCGAGCAGCAGCGTGAAACCGGCGCTCAGCCGCCAGCGCGGCACCGGTCGCCAGTCGGCCCAGGCTTCGATGCCCCGGGTGCTGCCGTCGATCATGTTCTGCACCTGCGCGTTCGGCGGCGGCTGGCCGCTGCGCAGGCGGCTCCAGCGGGTGTGGAAGGCGGCGACCGACCAGCTGAGCTGCGCGCCCAGCTGCTCGCGCCAGCCGAGTTCGAAGACGGTGGCCACCTCGGAGATGAAGCTCGAGCCGTCGCCGATGATGTAGACCGGCCGCGGCGGCGGTGGCACCCGGAGGTCGTGATCGAGGCGGGCCGGTGCACGCACCGCACGCGAGACGGCGCCCCACAGCAGCTGTTGCGGCGCCGGCTTCCAGGCCAGGCGTGCGCTGGGCAGCTTTTCGGTGCCGGTGTAGTCGTTGTGCTCCAGCTTGGCGCCGAGCGTCAGGTCGACGGTGTCGCCCATGCGGATGCCGTCCTGCAGGAACAGGTTGGTCCAGTGGAGCGTGCGGCTCGCCGGCACGAAGCCGAAGACGACGCCGGGCTGCACGTCGTCGCTGGCGCGCCGGTAGCCGCCGCCCCACACGAGCTGGTGCGCGCCCAGGCGCAGCGCATGCTGGGCCTCGATGTCGGCAATGCGCTCCTGCGGCCGGTACGACACCGGGTCGTCGCGTTTGCTGCGGTCGTAGTAGGCCTGCAGCCGCAGGCTCGAGTCGCCGTCGAAGCGGTGCGTCCAGCGGCCCAGCAGGTTGGCGCCGGCGGCTTCGAGCCGGCCCGCGTTGATCAGCCCGACGAAGAACTGCGCATCGGAGATGCCGCGGTAGATGTCGCCCTGCAGCGTCCAGTCGTCGCTGCCGGCCGACCCGTCGGCGCGGAACCCGGCCTGCTGCATGTCCCAGCGGTCGGTCGCTTCGGTGCCGGCCGCGGTCCGGGTGGGGCTCAGGTGCGAGCGCTTGCCATACAGGCGGAAGTGCCCGAGCTCGCCCAGCGTGCCGCCGTAGCGGGCGGCCAGCCGGCCCTCGTCGGTGCCGGCGTCGGCCACGGCCAGCACGCCCTGTGTCCCGGAGGCGGCGCGCGTGATGACGTTGATCACGCCGTTCACCGCGTTCGAGCCCCACAGCGTCGCGCCCGGGCCGCTGATTACCTCGATGCGCTCCACGTCTTCCAGCAGCAGGTCCTGCTGGTCCCAGAACACGCCGGAGAAGAAGGGCGTGTAGACGGTGCGCCCGTCGATCAGCACCAGCAGCTTGTTGCCGATGGCGTTGTTGAAGCCGCGCGCGCTGATCGCGTACTGGTTGGCGTTGACCTGCGCCACCTGCAGGTTGGGCGCCAGCCGCAGCGCCTGCGGCAGCGAGGTGGCCCCGGAGCGCCGGATCGCCTCGGGGGTGATGACGTAGACCGCGGCGGCAGCATCGCTCAGCCGCTCGGCACGGCGCGACACCGAGGTGATCTGCAGGTTGGCGAGCTCTTCGATCGAGAGATCGGTCAAGCCCGGATCCGCCGCCTGGACCGCCGACGCCGCAAAGCACAGGGCCGCGCTGGTGGCGGCGATCTTGACTCCCATCGCCGCAGCCTAAGACTTCCGGGCACGGCTGTCGAGCCGCAACTGCCCTGGGTTGCGGCGAGAATCCGCTCTCTTTTCAAGGAGCCCACGATGAACCGTCCCGCGATCGTCCTCGTAGCCGGTGGCACCGGCGCGCTCGGCAGCGCCGTCACGCAAGCCTTCGTCGATGCAGGCGCGGGCGTGATCGTCAGCTACCGCCAGCGCCGCTCGTTCGACGAGCTGCTGAAGCAATTGCGGCCCGGCGCGGTGGCGGTGCAGGGGATCGAGCTGGATGCCGGCGACGAGGCCGCGGTGCGGCAGGCGGTCGACGCGTGCCTGCAACGCCACGGGCGCATCGATGCGCTGGTCAACGCGATCGGCGGCTATGCCGGCGGTGCGCCGCTGTGGGAGCAGGACGGCGCGGTCCTCGAGCAGATGATCGGCATGAACCTGCGGGCCATGCATGCGCTGCTGCGCGCCGTGGTGCCGGCGATGCGCACGCAAGGCGCCGGGGCCATCGTCAACGTGGCCGCGATGTCGGGGCTGGGCCCGGCAGCGGGCTCGGGGCTCTATGCGGCGTCGAAGGCCGCAGTGCTCTCGCTGATGGCCACGCTGGCCGACGAGCTGCGCGGCAGCGGCGTGCGCGCCAACTCGGTGCTGCCCGGCACCATCGACACGCCGKCCAACCGCAGCGCGATGCCGCAGGCCGACTTCAGCACCTGGACCGCGCCGCAGGACATCGCGCGCGTCATCGCTTTCCTGTGCAGCGACGAGGCGCGCGCCATCCACGGCGCTGCCCTCCCGGTGCGCGGCGGGCACTGAGGCCCGCCGGCCGGTCAGCGCCGCTGGCGCTGGATCCAGGCCTCGAACTTCTGCAGCAGCTGGGTGCAGAACTCGCGTGATTTCTCGTCGCTGATCTCGCCGTTCGGCCCGAGCAGCTTCGCGACGTTGCCGATGTAGGCCTCGGGCTGCTGCAGCACCGGCATGTCGAGGAACACCAGGCACTGCCGCAGGTGGTGGTTGCTGCCGAAGCCGCCGATCGCGCCGGGCGAGCAGCTCACCACGGCAGCAGGCTTGCCCGACCAGACGCTCTTGCCATAGGGGCGCGAGCCGACGTCGATCGCGTTCTTCAGCCCACCGGGCATCGAGCGGTTGTACTCGGGTGTCGCGAACAGCACCGCGTCGGCGCGCGAGACGCGCTCGCGAAAGGCCTTCCAGGCGGCGGGCGGATCGGCCTCGGCATCCTCGTTGTAGAGCGGCAGCTCGCCGATGCCGACGATCTCGATCTTCAGCGCGGGCGGCGCGATCGGCGTGAATGCGTTCACCAGCGCGCGCGTGAATGACGCGCGCCGCAGGCTGCCGACGATCGCGACGACGTCGAGCGGGGAGGTGCTGGCCATGCGGTGTTCTCCTTGAAGTGAGCGGGATGCGAGCCCGCAGGCTACTCCGCGCCGTGCGGCGCGGCACCTCCCCTTGGAGGCACTTCCGGATTTCAAGTCTGTGGATCGCGCTCATTGTTGCGATCGAGGCAATGATCAATTCACCAAACGCCCGTCGATGAATTCAGGGTTAACCACTAGAGTTCATCCCATCGATGCTTTGTCTCCTACCAGACGACCCGTCGAGTTCGAACGAGCCGGACACGCGATGAAGGCGTGGCGACCCGCAAGAAACAAGCTCCATCCAACCTTTCATTGCCACCTTCAAGCTCAAGGAACTCATCATGAACAGCAAGCTTCTCATCGCCGCCTCCCTCGCCCTTGCCGCCGCCCACGGCGCAGCGCTGGCCGAGACCTCGTCGTATGCCGAAAGAATGCGCCTGATCGGCCGCACGCCGCAGGCCGGCGAACAAGCCCCGGCGCAATTCGTCGACAGCAACACCGGCAAGCTGCAGACCGCTGCCGAACAGCGCGCTGCCCACGCCGCCCGCATGAGCCTGATCGGCCGCACGCCGGCCTTCGGCGAAACCTCGGCGCCGGCCGTCGCCGGCGACACCTTCGCCGGCAGCGCGCAGCAGCAGTTCGAACAGCGCATGAAGCTGATCGGCCGCTC
The DNA here is from genome assembly GCF_056403375.1 of Rhizobacter sp. P2_H2. Lineage (NCBI taxonomy): Bacteria > Pseudomonadati > Pseudomonadota > Betaproteobacteria > Burkholderiales > Sphaerotilaceae > Rhizobacter > Rhizobacter sp. P2_H2. Next base: position 6,282 of record NZ_JBFUFP010000045.1, on the reverse strand, counting down.
GGTGAGCCAGGGCGAACTGGCTGGCTACAACGTCGAGGCGACCAACCACCTGAGCGCCCAGCGCGCCGCCTCGCGTTCGGCCCAGTGAGCGCGGCGGCCTGGAGGCCGCTGCCGGAAGGGAAACGCCCTACGCCCCGTGTCGGTGAATGCCGCGCGGGGCGTTTCGCATGGGCGGACCGGGTGTGCAAGCCTGCGCAATACGGGACGTTTGTCTGCTTCAAGCCGGTCTATCCGTCGTCGATATCGCCTTCAGTACGCTGGTAGTGGCCTCCCGCCGCAGCGTCCTCAGGATGACCACGATGAACTTCCTCGGCAACTTCACGATCGGCAAACGGCTCGGCGCCGGCTTCCTGATCACGATCATGGTGGCGGTCGCGATGGCGCTGGCGGCCCGGCAGCAGATGGCGACGATCAGCCAGCAGGTCGGCGACCTGACACGCGACGAGATGGACAAGGTCGTCCAGCTGTCGCACATGAAGGACAACCAGAACGTGATCGCGCGCGGCGTGCGCAACATCGTGCTGTTGTCGGACAAGGCGGTCATGCAGGCCGAGCGGAAGCGCATCGAGGAGATGCGCGCGAAGAATGCCGAGATCGTCGCCGGGCTCGAAGCCACGGTGCACAGCGCCTCGACGCGCGAGCTGCTGAAGACGGTGTCGCAGACCCTGCCGCCGTACGAGCAGGCGGTCGACAAGGCGATCGCGCTCGGCTTCGCCGACGACGATGCCGCGGCGACCAAATTCCTGCTGGCCGACGTGCGGCCGATGCAGAACGCCTACTTCAAGGCCGTGGATGCGCTGGTCGAGGCGCAGCAGCAGGAGATGCGCCAGGTGGCGAGCGACATCCAGGCGGCGGCCCGCGCCGACAGCCTGCTGATGCTCGGGCTGGCCGGCCTGGCCGCGGCGTTCGGTGCGCTGATCGCCTGGGCCGTCACGCGTTCGATCGTGCGCCCGCTGAAGCAGGCCGCRGTGCTCGCCGACCAGGTCAGCGAGGGCGACCTCAGCACGACGCTGAAGATCGACTCCCACGATGAAACCGGCCACCTGCTGCGGGCGCTGCAGCGCATGCGCGACAGCCTGGTGCAGATCGTCGGCAGCGTGCGCGGCAATGCCGAGAGCGTCGCCACCGCCAGCTCGCAGATCGCGCAGGGCAACCTCGACCTGAGCCAGCGCACCGAGGAGCAGGCGAGTGCGCTGCAGCAGACCGCCGCGACGATGGAAGAGCTGAACGCGACAGTGCGCAGCAATGCCGACAACGCGCGCCAAGCCAACCAGCTGGCGCTGGTTGCGTCCGGCGCGGCAACCGACGGCGGCACGGCCGTGGGCCGGGTGGTCGACACGATGCGCGGCATCCAGGCGTCGTCGAAGAAGATCGTCGACATCATCGGCGTGATCGACGGCATCGCATTCCAGACCAACATCCTGGCGCTGAATGCCGCGGTGGAAGCAGCTCGGGCCGGCGAACAGGGCCGCGGCTTCGCGGTGGTGGCCGCCGAGGTGCGCACGCTGGCGCAGCGCAGTGCAGCGGCGGCCAAGGAGATCAAGGCGCTGATCGGCCACAGCGTCGCGCAGGTCGAGCAGGGCACGACGCTGGTCGATCACGCCGGGCAGTCGATGCAGCAGATCGTCACCGCGATCCAGCGCGTCAGCGACATCGTGGCCGAGATCAGCGAGGCGGCGGTCGAGCAGAGCTCGGGCGTGTCGCAGGTCGGTGAGGCGGTCTCGCAGATGGACCAGGCGACGCAGCAGAACGCGGCGCTGGTCGAAGAGGGCGCGGCGGCGGCCGAGAGCCTGAAGCAGCAGGCGCGGATGCTGGTGGACGCGGTCGCGGTGTTCAAGCTGAGCGGCGGGCCAGCGGCGATGCCGGCCTGAACCGGAATCAAACGGGCACAAAAAAAGCCGCTGTGAAGCGGCTTTTCTTGATCCGGCCCCCGGAGGGACCAGCGATGTTGGTGCCGGTGAGAAGAGTCGAACTCCCGACCTTCGCATTACGAATGCGCTGCTCTACCAACTGAGCTACACCGGCGTGAAGCCAGCGAGTATAGCTCGGGTTTCAGCCGTTTTCGCGGTCAGGTTCGCAATGATAGGCCGTGACGCGCTCAACTTCGTTCTTCGAACCCAGGATCACGCTGACGCGTTCGTGCAACGCGGTCGGCTGCAGGTCGAGGATGCGCTGGCCCGCGTTGGTCGCCGCGCCGCCGGCCTGCTCGACGATGAAGGCCATCGGGTTGGCCTCGTACATCAGCCGCAGCTTGCCGGCCTTCTTCGGCTCGCGGCGGTCCCACGGGTACATGAACACGCCGCCGCGCGTCAGGATGCGGTGCACGTCGGCCACCATGCTGGCGATCCAGCGCATGTTGAAGTCCTTGCCGCGCGGGCCGGTGCTGCCGGCCAGGCATTCCTCCACATAGCGCTGCATCGGCGGCGCCCAGTGCCGCAGGTTGCTCATGTTGATCGCGAATTCCTTCGTGTCTTCCGGGATCTTCGCGCCGTCCTGCGTCAGCAGCCAGGCGCCTTCCTCGCGGTCGAGCGTGAAGATCGCGACGCCGTCGCCCACCGTCAGCACCAGCATCGTCTGCGGGCCGTACACGCAGTAGCCGGCGGCCGCCTGCTGCGAGCCGGGCTGCAGGAAGTCGGCTTCGCTGACGCCTACGCCGGTGCCCACGCTGCTCTCCGGCTTCTTCAGCACCGAGAAGATCGTGCCGATGCTGACGTTCACGTCGATGTTGCTCGAGCCGTCGAGCGGGTCGAACAGCAGCAGGTACTCGCCCTGCGGGAAGCGGTTGGGCACCACGTAGATGCCCTCCATCTCCTCGCTGGCCATCGCCGCGAGGTGGCCGCCCCATTCGTTGGCCTCGATCAGCACCTCGTTGGCGATGATGTCGAGCTTCTTCTGCATCTCGCCCTGCACGTTCTCGGTCTCGGCGCTGCCGAGCACGCCGCCGAGCGCGCCCTTGTTGACGCTGATGCTGATGCGCTTGCAGGCGCGCGCCACCACCTCGATCAGCAGGCGCAGCTGGGCCGGGATGTTGCCGTGGCTGCGCTGCTGCTCGATCAGGTACTGCGTCAGGCTGATGCGCTTCGGGGTCAGGCGCTGCGTCATGCTGCGCCCTCGCCGGATTGCAGCGCCCGGCCGACGATCTCGCGCACGTCGTTCGACAGGTCGGCCTTCGCCGCGACGCGCTTCAGCGCCTCGCCTGCCGCGGTGCGGTATGGCTCGGCCAGGTTGCTCCAGCGGTCCATCACGCGGGCGACGCGCGCGGCGAGCTGCGGGTTCAGGCTGTCGAGCTCGATCATCCGGTCGGCCCAGAACACGTAGCCGGCCGCATCGCTGCGGTGGAAGGCGGCCGGGTTCAGCATGCACAGCGCCGAGATCAGGCTGCGCGCGCGGTTCGGGTTCTTCAGCGAGAAGTCCGGGTGCTGCAGCAGCTGCTTCGCGCGGGTGAACACGCGGCCGTCCTTCTCGGGGGCACCGGCCTGCAGCGCGAACCACTTGTCGATGACCAGCGGCTCGCCCTTGAAGATCTCGTGGAAGCGCTGCAGCGCCGGCTCGGCCAGCTCGGCATGCGCATGCACCAGCGCCGCCAGCGCGCCCAGCCGGTCGGTCATGTTGCCGGCGTCCTTGAAGCGCTGGTAGGCGCGGCCCGGCCACACGGCGTCGCCGTGGCGGGTCGCGTCCAGGCACAGCATGGCCAGCGCCAGGTTGGCCAGCGCGCGCTTGCCGGCCGACACCGGGTCGGGCGAGTAGCCGCCGCGCACCTGGTGGGCCTCGAACGCCCACTGCCAGTCGTCGCGCAAGGCCTGCGCGAGCTGCAGTTTCATCGATTCGCGCGCCGCATGGATGCGTTGCGGATCGACCACGTTCAGCTGCTCGGCGACGTAGGTCTCGCTCGGCAGCGTCAGCGCGAGTTCCTTGAAGGCGGCATCGAGCGCCGGGTGGCGCAGCACCGCGCGCATCGCCTCGATGAAGGCGGCGTCCAGCGGCTGCTGCGGCTGCTCGCTCGCCACCGCCGCCAGCAGGCGGTTCAGCGCCAGGCGCTGGCCGGCTTCCCAGCGGTTGAACGGGTCGCTGTCGTGCTTCAGCAGCACCAGCAGGTCTTCGTCGGACAGGTGGTCGATCAGCACCACCGGCGCCGAGAAGCCGCGCAGCAACGACGGCACCGGCTCGACGTCGACGTTGACGAAGGTGAAGAAGCTGCGCGATTCATGCAGCACCAGCACGCGCTCGGTGCCGCCGGCGGCCGGCTCGTCCTCGAGCTGCAGCGCGAGCGGCTGGCCGTCGCGGCCGAGCAGCCCCATCGCGACCGGGATCACGTACGACTCCTTCACCGCCTGCCCTGGCGACGCCGGGCAGCTCTGCTCGATGCCCAGCGTGTAGGTGCGGCTCGGCGCGTCGTAGCGGCCGCGTGCGTTGACGCGCGGCGTGCCGGCCTGGCTGTACCAGCGCTTGAACTGCGGCAGGTGCTTCGCGAGTTCGCTGTCGGGGTTGGCGTCGGCGATGGCCTGCGCGAAGTCGTCGCAGGTCACGGCCTGGCCGTCGTGGCGCGCGAAGTACAGCGTGATGCCGCGCGCGAAGCCTTCGCGGCCGACCAGCGTCTGCATCATCCGCACCACTTCCGAACCCTTCTCGTAGATGGTGGCGGTGTAGAAGTTGTTGATCTCGACGTAGCTGTCCGGGCGCACCGGGTGGGCCATCGAGCCGGCGTCCTCGGGGAACTGCATCTGGCGCAGCTGGCGCACGTCCTCGATGCGCTTGACGGCGCGGGCCGTCGGGCTGCCGGCCATGTCCATGCTGAATTCCTGGTCGCGGAAGACCGTCAGGCCTTCCTTCAGGCTCAGCTGGAACCAGTCGCGGCAGGTGATGCGGTTGCCGGTCCAGTTGTGGAAGTACTCGTGGCCGACCACGCTCTCGATGCCGGCGTAGTCGACATCGGTGGCGGTCGCCGGGTTGGCGAGAACGAACTTCGTGTTGAAGATGTTCAGGCCCTTGTTCTCCATCGCGCCCATGTTGAAGTCGCCGACCGCGACGATCATGAAGCGCTCGAGGTCGAGCGGCAGCTTGAAGCGGGCCTCGTCCCACACCACGCTCGCGATCAGCGAGTTCATCGCGTGCTCGGTCTTCTCGAGGTCGCCGCGGCGCACGTACACCTGCAGCAGGTGGTCCTTGCCCGAGCGGGTGCGCACGTGCTGCTCGCGCGCCACCAGGTCGGCCGCGACCAGCGCGAACAGGTAGCTCGGCTTCGGGAACGGGTCGTGCCATTTCGCGAAGTGGCGGCCGTTGTCGAGCTCGCCCTGCTGCACCAGGTTGCCGTTCGACAGCAGCACCGGGTAGGCCTTCTTGCTGGCCTTCAGCGTCACGGTGTAGACCGCCATCACGTCCGGGCGGTCGAGGAAATAGGCGATGCGGCGGAAGCCCTCGGCCTCGCACTGCGTGAAGAAGCCGCCGCCCGAGGTGTACAGCCCCGACAGCTGCGTGTTCTTCTCGGGCGCGCAGGTGTTGCGGATCTCGAGCGTGAACTCGCCGGCCGGCACGTCCGACAGGCTGTCGATCACGAGCATGCCGTCTTCATGGCGGAACGACACCGATTCGCCGTTGACCAGCACGCGCGTCAGCGTCAGGTCTTCGCCGTGCAGGCGCAGCGGCTGCGGCGGCAGCGCGGTGTTGCGCTCCATCGTCATGCGGTTGATGACCAGCGTCTTCGCCGGGTCGAGGTCGAACGTCAGGTCGACGGTGCGGATCCAGAACGCCGGGGCGGTGTAGTCCTCGCGGCGGATCAGCGGGGCAGTGCCTTCACGCATGGTGTTCTTCTTTCGTCAGGGCTGATGGATCGGAAGGGTGAGCCGGATGTCGAGCAGGTCGGGCACGACGGCGACGACGTTGTCGAACCCRGCGAAGGCGGCGGCGGCCATCGTCGTGGTCAGCGCGACGGCCTTCATGCCGGCGCGGCGCGCGGCCTCGACGCCGAGCGGCGCATCCTCGAAGACCAGGCACTCGGCCGGGTCCACGCCGAGGCGCTTCGCGGCCTCGAGGAAGATGTCCGGGTGCGGCTTGCCGCGCAGGCCGTCGGCCGGGCTGACGGTGGTCTGCACCTTGTCGCCGATGCCGAAGCGTTCGTAGGCGAGCGCGATGTTCTGCGGCGTCGACGCAGTGCACACCGCGAGCTTCAAGCCGAGGCCGGCGGCGCGGTCGAGCAGCTCGTGCGTGCCGGCGATCAACCCGAGCCGCGTGGCGGCGATGTCGCGGTAGATCGCCTCCTTCTCGGCGGCGAGTGCGGCGTAGTCA
>NZ_JBFUFP010000044.1:0-14995 GCF_056403375.1 Rhizobacter sp. P2_H2 | reverse complement strand
CTCGACACCTCAACAGGACTTTCCCATGAAGCTCTATTTCGCCCCCGGCGCCTGCTCGCTGGCCGTCCACATCGCGCTGCGCGAGGCCGGCGTCGCCTTCGAGGCGCACCAGGTCGACCTCGCGACCCACACGCTGGCCGATGGCGGCGGCAACTACTTCGAGATCTCGCCGCGCGGCTACGTGCCGCTGCTGGAGTTCGACGACGGCTCGCGTCACACCGAAGGCGCCGCGCTGCTGCAGCACGTGGCGGGGCTCGACGGCTCGCACGCGCTGATCGGTGCACCGGGCAGCCGCCGCCGACTCGAGGTGACCGAGTGGCTGACCTTCGCCAGCACCGAGCTGCACAAGACCTTCAGCCCGTGGCTGTGGCACAAGGAGACGGCCGACAGCACGAAGCGCGACGCGAAGCTGAAGCTCGCCGCGCGTTTCGCCGACATGGAGCAGCACCTCGCGACGCGCGAGTTCCTGGCCGGCGACTACAGCGTCGCCGACGCCTACGGCTTCACGATCGTGAGCTGGAGCAACGTCCTCGGCATCCCGCTGTCGGACTTTCCGCAGCTGCGCGCGTGGATGGCCCGGGTGTCGGCCCGGCCGGCGGTGCAGCAGGCGCTGCGCGCCGAGGGGCTGCTGAAGGACTGAAGCGGCCCCAGCCGACGCGTCAGGCGGCGGGCTTGTGCGCGTTCAACTCAAGGCGGGTGGCCTGGGCGACGCGGCGGGCGGCGCTCGCGAAATCGTCGCCGTTCGAGGCATACAGCACCGCGCGCGACGAGTTGACGACGATGCTCGCATCGGCACGCCAGCCGGCGCGCACCGTGGCCGCGGCATCGCCGCCCTGCGCGCCGACGCCGGGGATCAGCAGCGGCAGCGATGGCGCGAGTTCGCGAACGCGGGCGATCTCGCCGGGGAAGGTGGCGCCGACCACCAGGCCGAGCTGGCCGCTGCGGTTCCAGTCGCCCTGCGCGAGGCGGGCGACGCGTTCGTAGAGCAGTTCGCCCGCTGTGCCTCCTGGGCCATTCGCCAGCGGCTGCGCTTGCAGGTCGGAGCCGCCGGGGTTGGAGGTGCGGCACAGCAGGATCAGGCCCTTGTCGCCGTAGCGCAGCCACGGCTCGATCGAATCGAAGCCCATGAAGGGCGACAGCGTGACCGCGTCGGCCTGGTAGCGCTCGAAGGCCTCGCGAGCGTACTGTTCGGCGGTGGCGCCGATGTCGCCGCGCTTCGCGTCGAGGATCACCGGCACCTCGGGTGCGACGCGCTTGATGTGGGCCATCAGGCGCTCCAGCTGGTCTTCGGCGCGGTGGCCGGCGAAGTAGGCGATCTGCGGCTTGAAGGCGATCACCAGGTCTTTCGTGGCATCGACGATCGCGGCGCAGAAGTCGTAGATGCGGGACGCATCGCCCTTCCAGGTGCCGGGGAACTTCGCCGGATCGGGATCGAGCCCCACGCAGAGCAGGGAATCGTTGCGGCGTTCGGCGCGGCGCAGCTGGTCGGTGAATTTCATGGTGGGGATTTTATGTGCGTGGGCTGCGGACCTCCAGCCAGATCCTTGGCGCCGCACGACCTGCCGATGTGGGATCTGGCTTGCGGACCACGCAGGCCGGTGTGATCGCTTCGCGCTCGGAGGCTCGAATGTAGTCAACGATCGTGCTGCGCAGTTCCGGCGGCACGGCGACTGCGGGTGCGCAACAGGCCAGGAAGGCTCCCAAGGTATCGGCCGGCAATTGCGTGGCGCGATTGCGGTTGATGGCAAAGGAGAGCTTTGCCTTGCTCAATTCTTTCTTGTCGTGATCAACGGTCCCGGAGCCGAACTCCGGCAGGATCAGTGTCGTCAGGGTTTCGTTGGGGCTGAAACCTTCCTGCTGCGACAGGGCTCGTACCAACGCATCGAGAAGCTTCATCGAGATGTCGCTGCCCGACATGTCCAGCGCGCGCAGGCAGGTGTTCCTCCGCAGTGCCTGCGTCACGGCAGGCCCGTTGCCTCTCAGGCTGTGCCCGGCCACGGACAGGCGCTTCAGGCTGTGATTGCCGTCAAGCGCATGGAACAGCTCGGTGACCGAGAGGAACGAATACGGTTCGGTTGTTCCCAGATCCAGCGTCTCGAGGGTCTCGCTGGTGCGCAGGAGTGCAGTGATGGACTCCATCGCACCTTCCGTCAACTTCGTGCCCAGGGCCAAATGGCGCCAGCCCTTGCGTCTATCCTGCTGGACCAGAATCTTGATGTCGGCTTCCGAGAGCGCGCAATCCGACATGCCCAATGCGCACAGCGCGGGGCTGTCCAAGACGACCGCGCAGAGGATGCGCTCGCGATCTTCCCTCGCGAATGGGTTGCCGCTCAGCCACAAGCGTCGGAGTTGGAGGCAGGCCAGCAGTTCGCCGATCGCGTCGCCGGCCCGCAGCGGCTCTTTCGGCTGGCGCGGGGAGGTGAGCTTCCTGCAGATGGTTCTTCTTGTCGTGTCCTGGCGTGTCAAGGGTTGCGTCAGGAAGCGATTGCGAGAAAGATCGAGCGCCTGCAGCTGCGGGGTGTCTTGCAGGCCCGTGGTGAGTTGCGTCAGGCCCTCCGCGGTGAGGTGATTGCCGCTGAGATCGAGCTGGACCGGCACCTCCGGCAACGCGGGCATCCGCTCCCTGATCCAGCGCACCAGGAACTTCAGATCATCGTCCGTCAGGGGGCCTTGCTCGTCGACTGGAAATGGGCATCCGAAGTGCAAGGTCACGGCACCGCCGCCATCTCGCTCGAAGAGCGCCTTGACCAACACCGCGGCTCCATCGCCTTTCTTGTGGCGAATGCAAAAGCGCATGACCTGCGACACGTCGTCTCGGGATGACGGCAGTTCCCACCGGCGAAAGAACGCCGCCACCGGCCCCGTCACAGCGAGGTCGTGCAGCTTGATATTCTGAAGATTCGGTGATGACCGGTCGTTCGGTTCAGGCCGCAGCGTGGGCAGGGCGCCGCGCTCTCTCGAGGAGGTATTGCTGCGCTTCAGCGCCTTGCCGATGATGTCCACGCTCCACCCCCGTCGATCTGCGATTCTCCTGAGTGGCATCCGCCACCAGGATGTTCCAGATCGGACCGGCGCCCGCGGCCTTCAGCGCCGCGGCGTGCCGATGCGCTTCGCCAGCTCGGCCCCGATCCCGGTGTAGCTGCCCGGCGTCATCGCGAGCAGCCGTTCGCGTTCGGCCTGCGGGATCTCCAGCGTGCCGATGAACTGCTGGATCGCTTCGCGCGTGATCGTCTTGCCGCGCGTCAGCTCCTTCAGGCGCTCGTACGGGTTGGCGAGCTTGTAGCGCCGCATCACGGTCTGGATCGGCTCGGCCAGCACCTCCCAGGCGCTGTCGAGGTCGGCGGCGAGGGCCTCGCGGTTCACCTCCAGCTTGCCCAGCCCGCGCAGCAGGCTGTCGTAGCCCAGCACCGCGTAGCCGAGCGCCACGCCCATGTTGCGCAGCACCGTGCTGTCGGTCAGGTCGCGCTGCCAGCGGCTGATCGGCAGCTTCTGGCTCAGGTGGGTCAGCAGCGCGTTGGCGAGGCCGAAGTTGCCTTCGGCGTTCTCGAAGTCGATCGGGTTGACCTTGTGCGGCATCGTGCTGGAGCCGATCTCGCCTTCCTTGGTGCGCTGCTTGAAGTAGCCGAGGCTGATGTAGCCCCAGACGTCGCGCGACCAGTCGATCAGGATGGTGTTGGTGCGCGTGACCGCATCGAACAGCTCGGCCATGTAGTCGTGCGGCTCGATCTGGATCGTGTACGCGTTGAAGCTCAGGCCGAGCGCGCCTTCGATCACGCGCTTCGAGAAGGCCTCCCAGTCGACCTCGGGGTAGGCGGCCAGGTGGGCGTTGTAGTTGCCGACCGCGCCGTTCATCTTGGCCAGCAGCTGCACGCCGGCGATGCGCTCGCGCGAGGTGCGCAGCCGCGCGACGACGTTGGCCACTTCCTTGCCGACGGTGGTGGGGCTGGCCGTCTGGCCGTGCGTGCGGCTGAGCATCGGCACCTCGGCCAGCTCGACCGACAGCGCGGTGAGGCTGTCGACGATGCGGTCCAGCGTCGGCAGCAGCACCTCGGTTCGCGCGGCCTTCAGCATCAGGCCGTGGCTGGTGTTGTTGATGTCCTCGCTGGTGCAGGCGAAGTGCACGAACTCGCCGGCGCCCTTCAGCTCGGCATTCGATTCGAAGCGGCCCTTCAGCCAGTACTCGACCGCCTTCACGTCGTGGTTGGTGGTGCGCTCGATGTCCTTGATGGCCTGGGCATCGGCTTCGCTGAAGCGCGCCACCAGCCCTCGCAGCAGGCCGCGCGCGGCCTCGCTGAGCGGCTTGAATTCGGCGAGGCCGGCATCGGACAGCGCGATGAACCACTCCACCTCCACCTGCACGCGGCGGTGCATCAGGCCGTACTCGCTGAGCAACGGGCGCAAGGCGGCGACCTTCGCGGCATAGCGGCCGTCGAGTGGGGACAGGGCGGAGAGGGCAGAGAGGTTCATGGCGGGGGCGGCGCGACGGGCCGCAGTGGGGACCGGGGGAAGCGCGAGGCTGGAGACGGCCGCGATTTTAGGCGCCCCGGTTCGGTGATGAAATACATGCTCCCGCCACCCCCTGTGACGCCGTCGATGCCCAACGCCCTTCTTCGCGCCTGCGGGCCGCTCCTGTGCTGTGTCCTGACCGCGTCGCTAGTGGGCTGCAACCGGAGCGGCAGCACGACCCCTGCAGCGGGCGTGCCGGCTTCCGCCGCGTCCGTGCCCGTCGCGGCCGCCAGCGCGGCGGCGTCCGCTCCGGCGAGCGCATCGACCCTCGCCGCCCAGCTCCAGCAACGCGCCGACGGCGTGCTCGCCGCGCACCGCCAGATGATCGTGCTGATGACCGGCGAACGCGCGCTGAAGCCGGCCGAGCGCCGCGCGGTCGGGGCCGTCGGCCAGTTGCTGTTCCACGACCTGCAGGAGCGTGTCGATGCGCTCGCCGCCGCCGCGGCCGATACGGCCAACCCCGCGACGCTGCCGGCGCTCGAAGCCTTGCTCGACCGCATCGAGAGCGAGCCGAGCTGGTTCGACGCCGACCGCCTCGCCTTCAAGGAATTCCTGACCCGCCTCGCGGCCCAGTACGCCCAGTCGCAGTCGATCGCCGGCCTGAAGCTCGCGCGCCGCGCCAATGAAGACCTGGCGGTGCTGGCCGAGGTGGAGCAGGCCTACGACCGCGAGCTGAAGGACGTGTTCGGCCGCTTCGCGAAGCGCGGCATCGAGCTGCAGCGCGAGAAGTGGGCCGACTACGTCGCGAAGCTGGCCAAGCTCTACAACCGCGAGCAGATCCTGAAGGACTACGCGACCATCGTGCCGTACACCGCGGCATCGACGAAATCCGGCGTGGCCGAAGAGGCCGATTCGCGCGAGATCTTCGGCGGCTCGCTGCCGCCGAAGACCGTGGTGCTGACCTTCGACGACGGTCCGCACCCGAAGTACACCGACGACATCCTCGACATCCTGAAGCGCTACGACGCACCGGCGATCTTCTTCAACCTCGGCCGCAACCTCGGCACCGTCGACGCGCAGGGCCACGCGAAGCTGGGCCCGAACGGCGCGGTCGCGAAGCGGGTGCTGCAGGCCGGCCACCAGCTCGCCGACCACAGCTTCACGCACAGCGTGATGGCCAAGCTGAGCGACGACGCGGTGCGCACCGAGACCACCCAGACCGAGGCGCTGCTCGACGCGACCGGGCGCCAGCCGTCGTCGCTGTTCCGCTTCCCGTACGGCGCGCGCAACGAGGGCGCGCTGAGCACCGTCGAGGCGCTGAAGCTGCGCTCGATGATGTGGAACGTCGACTCGATGGACTGGGCCGACCCGGTGCCCAAGAGCATTGCCGAGCGCGTGCTCAGCGAGGTGGAGCGCGCCGGCCGCGGCGTGATCCTGTTCCACGACATCCAGGGCCGCACCGTGCAGGCGTTGCCGCTGGTGCTCGACCAGCTGTCGGCCGACGGCTACCGCTTCGCGACCTGGCGCGACGGCAAATTCGTCGTCAACGCGCCGCGCAAGGCCGCGCCGGATGCGGCGCCGCCCGGGGATGCCGACACGCTGTACCGCGACAGCCATGCGCTGGTGATCGGCATCGACCAGTACGCGAAGTGGCCGCAGCTGCACCATGCGGTGCGCGATGCGCGCGCGGTGCAGGAGACGCTGGTGTCGCGCTTCGGCTTCAAGCCGGAGAACGTGACCGCGCTGTACGACGGCGAGGCGACGCGCACCAACATCCTGCGCGTGCTGAACGAGAAGCTGGCGGACCCGAAGAAGCTCAAGCGCGACGACCGGGTACTGGTGTTCTATGCCGGCCACGGCGGCACGCGCAAGCTGGCCAGCGGCCGCGACGTGGGCTACCTGATTCCGGTGGACGCGGCGCAGGTGGATTTCGCCTCCGATGCGATCTCGATGCCGCAGTTGCAGGAGGTGGCCGAAGCCACCCCGGCGAAGCACGTGCTGTTCCTGATCGACGCCTGCTACTCCGGCCTCGGGTTGACGCGCGGTGGTGGCGCGCCGAAGACCGACAGCTTCCTGAGGGACAACGCACGCCGCCTGGGCCGGCAGATGCTGACCGCCGGCGGTGTCGACCAGCAGGTCGCCGACGACGGACCGGGCGGCCACTCGGTGTTCACCTGGACCTTGCTGCAGGCGCTGAACGGCAAGGCCGACCTGAACGACGACAGCGTGATCACCGCCACCGAGCTGGCCGCCTACGTGGCGCCCGCGGTGTCGGCGATCGCGCGCCAGACGCCCGCCTTCGGCAGCCTGCCGGGCTCGGAGGGCGGTGAATTCGTGTTCACAGTGGCCGCCGACCGCGAAGCCCTGAGCGGCGATTCACCGCAGCTCGATGCCGAGGCGAGCCAGTTGAACAAGCGGCTCGACGATGCGAAGACGGCGGCACTGCAGGCCGGCGCGGGCAAGGGCGCCGCGAAGGACGTGCAGGTCGTTGTCAAGAACCTGGAGGGCGGCGACGTGAAGCTCTCGACGCCGGCCGCCGCGCCGGTGGCGCCGCGCGTCGCCGCGCAGCGTGCCAACGACCGTGGCCTCGCGCTGTACCGCGAGCGCCGCTACGACGAGGCCGAGGCCGCCTTCACCGAGGCGCTGAAGCTGCAGCCGGTGTTCGCGCTGGCGGCCAACAACCTCGGCTTCGTCTACTTCAAGCGCGGCAAGCCGGCCGAGGCGGCGCGCTGGTTCGAGCGCGCGATCGAGATGGACGGCAGCCGCGCGCTGGCCTACCTGAACCTGGGCGATGCGCAGCTGCAGGCCGGTGACGATGCGAAGGCGCTGAAGGCCTACACGACCTTCGTCGGGCTGGCGCCGAAGCATGCGCGGGTGGCGGAGCTGCAGGCGTGGATCGCGGCGCCGGATGCGGCGCATCGGCCGAAGTTGCCCTGAACCGGGGCTGCCGTCGTATCCTCTGCGCAAGGCCTTCCCGGCCTTGCGCCACCAGGAGCGACCGCGATGAGCACCGAGCCCAAGCCCAGTCCCCAGCAGGCCAGCGAGCCCGGCCCCGTGCCGAACCCCTCCAAGCACATCCGCCTGACCTCCCACCCCGGCCAGCAGGGCCCGTCCGGCGCGCCGGCCATCCACTGGGGCGCGGCCACCGCGGCCGAGCGCGGCCCGGTGGTCGGCACCACCACCAACCGCAGCCAGCGCAACGTGATCGGCACGCACAGCGGCTCGTACGGCGTGTACCGCGCGCTGGCCCTGGCGGCTGGCAACCTGAAGAAGGGCCACCGCGCCGACCTCACCAACACCGCGCCCACCGACCTGATCGGCCCGTACCCGCAATGGTGCGACGCGACCAAGATGGTCTCGATCGACCCCTGGGGCGCTTCGGTCGCCGACGTGTTCGCCGAGCCCATCGCGCAGGGCTACGACATCCGCCCGACCATCGCGGTCACCCAGGCCCACATCCACCTGCCCGAGGTCAAGCAGGCGCTGGCCTTCCAGCGCCTGCAGGTCGACGGCCGCGTGCTGCTCGCCGACAGCTCGGCCGTCGTCACCAAGGTCGCGATCGAGCCGGTGTGGTGGCTGCCGGGCGTCGCGAAGCGCTTCAACGTCGGCGAGGGCGACCTGCGCCGCCACCTGTTCGAGGAGACCGGCGGCATGTACCCCGAGCTCGTGACGCGCAGCGACATCGAGGTCTTCCTGCCGCCGATCGGCGGGCAGACGCTCTACATCTTCGGCAACCCGCGCCACCTCGCCGACYCGGCCGTCACGCTCACCGCCCGCGTGCACGACGAGTGCAACGGCTCCGACGTGTTCGGCTCCGACATCTGCACCTGCCGGCCCTACCTGACGCATGCGATCGAGGAATGCATCCGCGGCGCGCAGCACGGCGGCGTCGGCCTGATCGCCTACAGCCGCAAGGAGGGGCGCGCGCTCGGCGAAGTCACCAAGTTCCTGGTCTACAACGCGCGCAAGCGGCAGGTCGGCGGCGACAGCGCCGACAAGTACTTCCTGCGCACCGAATGCGTCGCGGGTGTGCAGGACATGCGCTTCCAGGAGCTGATGCCCGACGTGCTGCACTGGCTCGGCGTGCAGAAGATCCATCGCCTCGTCAGCATGAGCAACGACAAGTACGACGCKATCACCGAAAGCGGCATCGCCGTCGGCGAACGCGTCAAGATCCCCGACGAGCTGGTGCCGGCCGATGCGCGCGTCGAGATCGAGGCCAAGATCGCCGCCGGCTACTTCACCGACGGCAGCGTGCCCGACGACGTCAAGCTCGCGGCCACCAAGGGGCGCGGCCTTGTCTAGCCCGGCTGTCCACGAGCTGCGGCAGGCCGCGACGATCCGCGAGCGCTGCGCCAACATCACGCGTGCGGTCGGCGAGGGCCGCTCCGACCACTTCACGCTCGATCACACGAAGCTGGCCGAGGCCGCGCAGCGCGTCGAGCAGGTCACGCGGCACCAGTACCCGACGCTGCGCATCCCGTACCACAGCCGCTGGCGCCACTTCGAGGCCGGCGGCGTCGATCGCAAGGGCGAACTCGACGCGCGGCTCGCCGGGCTCGACGCCGCCGCGCAGGCGCGTGCGCGCATCGACCTCACGGTGGTCAGCGTGCTGCTCGATGCCGGCGCCGGTGCCGGCTGGCGCTATGCCGAAGCCGAGAGCGGGCAGACCTTCAGCCGCTCCGAAGGCCTGGGCGTGGCCAGCTTCCGCGGCTTCATGCAAGGGTTGTTCTCGAGCGATCCCGCGCAGCCGCTGCGCGTGGATGCGGCGGGGTTGGCGCGGCTCGATGCCGACACGCTCGCCGCGATGTTCCAGGTGCGCGACGACAACCCGCTGGTCGGCCTCGACGGCCGCACGCTGCTGCTGCGCCGGCTCGGCGAGGCGATGCAGGTGCAGCATGCGAGCTTCGGTGCCGACGGCCGGCCCGGCGCGCTGTTCGACCGGCTCGCGCTGAAGGCGCACCAGGCGCCGCTGACGGCCCCGCAGCTGCTGCAGGCCCTGCTCGACACACTGAGCGGCATCTGGCTGGCCGGCAACGAGCTCGACGGCGTGCCGCTTGGCGACTGCTGGCGCCACCCGCTCGCCGGCGGCCAGGGCGCGAGCGCCGGCTGGGTGCCGTTCCACAAGCTCAGCCAGTGGCTGTGCTACTCGCTGCTCGAACCCTTCGAATGGGCCGGCGTGCCGGTCACCCAGCTCGACGGCCTCACCGGCCTGCCCGAATACCGCAACGGCGGGCTGCTGCTGGACAGCGGCGTCATCGTGCCGCGCGATGCCGGCTTCTCGCAGCGTCGTCATACAACGGGTGACGAGGCGATCGTCGAATGGCGCGCGCTCACCGTCGCACTGATCGACGAGCTGGCGCCGCTGGTGCGCCACCGCCTCGGCCAGACCGTCACCGCGATGCCGCTCGCCTGCGTCCTCGAAGGCGGCACCTGGGCTGCAGGCCGCGCCATCGCTCGCGAGTTGCGCGACGGCGGCCCGCCGCTCGTGATCGAGAGCGACGGCACGGTGTTCTGAAGCCATCGGGTTTTGCGGCGGGCAGCTGCCGGTTTCGTCACGAGACCAAATTAATACCAGATGTTCCTGATTTCCATCGCGATGGCGAATGGATGCCTTCGGGCGCATCCGATGAGTGCGGGAAAGCCTGCAACTTTGCACACAACTCGACACCTTGACGTGGCATTGCCTAAGGGTTTACCCGCGTTTGTCTGATGACTGGGGGTGATTCAATTGGTCTTGTGGAAGCGTTTCCACATTGACGAAACGCGAACACAGCAAGGCCCTCGCGGCGGCCCGCGCAGTACGTCGACGCGAGATCGAATCAACAGGCAGGGCCGTGCGCAGCAACGCGCCCAGGCCGCGAGAGGGTTGGGAACCATGAACAGATTCAAGCTGAGCGCGCTCGCGCTCGCCGCCGGTGTGGCCGCAACGTCGGCGGCCCACGCGGGCACGATCGTCGCGCCGTACTTCTTCGGCTGGGGCTTCGGCAGCACCGCCTACAAGTTCAAGAACCTGACGGAGGCGAAATCGCGCGCCGGCATGGACGGCATGACGATCGCGTTCGGCATCTCCGGCGGCGGCTGCACGCTCAGCGGCGGCATGGAGAACACGCTGAACAACGCGTCGATCAAGGCCGACGTCAAGTCGTACATCGACAGCGGCAACAAGGTGATCCTGTCCTTCGGCGGCGCAAGCGGCACCTACCTCGAATCGGTCTGCTCGACCAACGACCTGGTCGCGCTGATCCGCAAGCTGATGGACACGCACGGCACCCGCATGATCGACTTCGACATCGAAGGCGGCCAGCTCGGCGACACGCGCCTGAACGGCGTGCGCAACGCGGCGATCAAGCAGCTGCAGGCGATCTACCCGGACCTGTACACCTCGTTCACGCTGCCGGTGGATCCGTTCCGCACCAACTCCGAGCCGGGCGGCCTGCCGCCCAAGGCGCTGGAGCTGATCAAGGGCGCGGCGAGCGCCGGCGTCACGGTGTCGATGGTCAACATCATGGCGATGGACTACGGCACCTACTACAGCGGCGGCAAGAAGATGGGCGACCTGGCCGTCTCGGCCGCGCAGTCGACCTTCAACCAGCTGAAGGGGGTGTACCCGTCGAAGACCGATGCGCAGCTGTGGGCCATGATCGGCATCACGCCGATGATCGGCCAGAACGACGTCGCGGAAGAGATCTTCACGCCGGCCGATGCGGTCACCGTCGCCAACTTCGCGAAGCAGAAGGGCATCGGCCTGCTGGCCTACTGGGCCGCGCAGCGCGACCGCGTGGGCTCGGGCAGCCTGGACGACTTCAGCCGCGCCAACACGCGCGACTACGAGYACTGGCAGGCCTTCGCGGCGGCCAAGGGCTCGAACCCGCCGGCTCCGGCGCCCGCACCGGCCCCCGCGCCCGCCCCGGCACCGATCGCCAAGCAGTACACCGTGAAGTCGTCGTTCTCGAACCTGTGCCTGGACATCGCCGGTGCCAGCACCGCCGACGGCGCCAAGCTCGTGCAGCAGAATTGCAGCGGCGCCTCTTCGCAGGTGTTCTCGTTCGTGCCCGACACCAGCGGCACCTACCGCATCGTCAACATCAACAGCGGCCGCTCGCTCGACGTGACCGACGTGTCGACCGCCAACGGCGCGCTGATCCAGCAATGGGCCAACACCAGCGGCGCGAACCAGCGCTTCGCCCAGCTCACCGATGCCGCCACCGGCACGGTGCGCCTGCAGGCCGTGAACAGCGGCAAGTGCATCGACGTGAAGGACTGGAACAGCGCACCCGGCGCATCGATCCAGCAATGGGATTGCAGCGTCAACGCGAACCAGAAGTGGGCGCTGATCCCGGTGACGAGCGCGCCGGCTCCGGCCCCCGCTCCTGCGCCGGCCCCGACGCCCGCTCCGGCACCGGCTCCCACGCCCGCCCCGGCCCCGGCCCCGACGCCTGCCCCGGCACCTGCTCCCGCACCGGCTCCGTCGAGCTGCGTGGCCTGGACCGAAGGCATCACCTACAACGCCGGCCAGGTCGTCAGCTACCAAGGCAAGCAGTACAAGGCCCTGGTGACGCACACCGCGTTCGCCGGCGCGAACTGGAACCCGGCCGCCACGCCGACGCTGTGGACGCCGACCAGCGCCTCGTGCGGCCCGTCGCCGGCACCGGCGCCTTCTCCCGCCCCGGCTCCCGCGCCGTCGCCTGCCCCGGCACCCGCGCCGGCCCCGGCCCCCGCACCGAACGGCACGCTCACGCTGCCTGAAGCGCTGAAGGCCGTGCAGACCAAGCGCGTCTACGTCGGCTACTACCCGACCTGGAGCGACAACTGGTTCGACGCCACCGGCAAGACCGCCAACGACGTCTACAAGGCCAGCAAGTTCGCGAAGGTGCCCGCCACCTACACGCACGTGATGGTGTCGTTCGCCGACCCCAACTTCTCGTGGGCCGGCATCAACACCAACAGCTTCTCCGGCACCGGCATCACCTTCAGCGCGTCGCCGAAGGACATCAAGGCCGCGATCGACGTGCTGCACCAGCGCAACCAGAAGGTGATCCTCGCCGTCGGCGGTGCCACCTACAACAACTGGGGCCCGCTCGCGGCCCAGGGCGCGGCCGGCAGCGGCTCGATCATCAACGCCCTTGCGAAGATCCAGACCGAGATGGGCTTCGACGGCCTCGACGTCGACTACGAAGCCGACGGCGACGTGGACCGCTATGCCAACTCGATCAAGGCGCTGCGCAAGGCAGTCGACCTGGCGGGCGGCGGACGCGTGCTGACGCTGGCCGGCTGGTCGAGCGGTGCGGACTGCACATCGGGCACGACGGCCGACCCGGCCTGCGCCGGCAAGATGTCGTACTGGGGCGGCAATGCCGGGCGCGAGCGCGGCGTGGTGCTGAAGTACCCGGCGGTCGCGAACATGCTCGACCTGGTCAACGTGATGAGCTACGACGCCCGCTACGAGCACTTCGACGGCATCGTCGCGTACAACCAGTACCGCGCGCTGTTCCCGTCGAAGACCATCGTCTCGATCGGGCTGGAACCGTCGCCCGAGGGCTGGGCCGGCGGCATGCTGGTGGTCAACGATGCCGACGCCCAGTGCACCGGCTCGCGCAACCTGCAGGACCAGTACGGCGTGAACCTGAACCTGCCGTACTCGGTGCAGCGCTACACGAATGCGGTGGCGAACGGCACGGCGGCCAACCGCAATGCACGTGACGGCGCGATGCTGTGGGCCATCATCAAGACGGGTGGCGGCGCGTGCGGCGGCGCACAGCTGGCCACGCCGGGGACGGTCGGGCAGAAGGTGGGCAACACCTTCGGGCTGACGATCGATCCGCTCCTGCAGACCTCCGACTGGAAATAGACGACAGCCCCCAGTCGCTGGCGCTCCTGCCCCCGAGGGGCGCCACCCCTGGGCCCGGCAAAGCCGGATCCCGGGGCGTTGCTGGATCGAAACGACTCACTTTGCGCAGCCCGGGTGCCAACCCGGGTCCCACCACCAGATCTCAGGGAGTGTTCCATGCGTTCCAAGCGTTACCAGTTCGCCCGCCTGCCGCTCGCCGTCGCGATGAGCAGCGCCTTCCTCGCCGCCTGCGGCGGCAGCGACGGCAGCAGCAACGGTGCACCCGACGCCGCTGCTGAAGGCCACGAATCCGCGCAGGCCGCCCGGGCCAGCACGGCCGGCACCATCACGCTGGCCAGCGGCATCTACACGATCGTCAATGCCCAGAGCGGCAAGTGCGTCGACGTGGCCGGTGCGAGCACGGCCGACGGCGGCCGGCTGCAGCAGGCCGGCTGCAACAAGAACGCCGCCCAGTCGTTCGAGCTCAGCGACGCCGGCGGCGGCGTCTACAAGCTGATCAACGKCGGCAGCGGCAAGGCGATGGACGTGGCTTCGGCCTCGACCTCCGACGGCGCGGCGCTGCAGCAGTGGGTCGACAACGGCACCAACGCGCAGCGCTTCCGCATCGAACACCTGGGCGGTGATCGCTTCCGGCTGGTGAATGCCGGCAGCGGCAAGTGCGTCGACGTGACCGGCGCCTCGACGGCCGATGGCGCGGTGCTGCAGCAGCTGTCGTGCAGCACGAGCGGCGGCCAGGCGTTCCGCTTCCTGCCGCGCAGCGGCAACGTCACCGCGGCGGTCGCGGTCGGCATCTACGAAGTCAAGTCGGTCGAGTCGGGCCTGTGCCTGGACATCGCCGGCGCCAGCACCGCCAACGGCGCCAAGGCCCAGCAGAGCGCGTGTGCCGACGTCAGCTCGCAACGCTTCGAGCTGCGCGCCGAGACCGGCGGCACCTTCCGCCTGGTCGACAGCGGCAGCGGCAAGTCGCTCGACGTGACCGACGTGTCGACCGCCAACGGCGCGCTGATCCAGCAATGGACCACCGCTGCCAGCGACAACCAACGCTTCGCGATCGCCGTCTCGGGCGCGGGCTTCTCGATCAAGGCCCGCAACAGCGGCAAGTGCGTCGACGTGAAGGACCACAGCCTGTCCGCCGGCGGTGCCATCCAGCAATGGGACTGCGGCACCGGCGCGAACCAGCAATGGAAGCTGACTGCGGTCGGCGCACCAGCACCTGCCCCCGCTCCGGCGCCTGCCCCCGCACCCGCGCCGGCACCTTCCCCGGCACCGGCTCCCGCGCCTGCACCGGCCCCCGCGCCCGCGCCTGCACCGGCACCTGCCCCCGCTCCGGCACCCGCACCGGCCCCGTCGTCGACCGACCTGTTCGATGCCCGCAAGAAGGACATCGCGATGCAGATCGTCTCCAGCGCCGAGAACTCGTCGCTGAACTGGAAGGCGCAGTACGCCTACATCCAGGACATCCATGACGGCCGCGGCTACACCGCCGGCATCATCGGCTTCTGCTCGGGCACCGGCGACATGCTGGAGGTGGTGCAGGAGTACACCAACCGCAAGCCGGGCAACGTGCTGTCCAAGTACCTGCCGGCGCTGAAGAAGGTGAACAACACCGAGTCGCACGCCGGGCTCGACCCGACCTTCACCGGCGACTGGAAGACCGCCGCCGCCGACGTGATCTTCCAGCAGTCGCAGGACTACGAG
>NZ_JBFUFP010000043.1:0-15057 GCF_056403375.1 Rhizobacter sp. P2_H2 | reverse complement strand
CGCCTGGGCCACGGCGGCCACCGCCGCGCCGGCGTCCAGCAGGCCGGCACCGCAGGTGGCCGTCGTGCAGTAGCACTCGGCATCCTGCGCGGTCGCGGTCGGCGCATGGCAGGCCGCGACACCGCTTCCGGCACCGGTGGACGGGAACGCGCGCGCGCTGCTCTTCAGTGCGCTGATCGCCTGCGCCGGCGTCAGGGTCGGATCGGCCGAGAACATCAGGCCCAGCGTGCCGGCCACCAGCGGTGTCGAGAAGCTGGTGCCGAGCGAGGTGTTGCTGCCGTCGGAGTAGGTGCTGGTGCCCGGGCTGGTGGTGCCGGTGTTGGTGGTCGTCAGGATCGGGTACAGGCAGGCGCCGGCGGTGTTGACGCAGTTGCCGGCCGGCGCGGCGATCGTGACCTCCGGCCCGAGGCTGGAGTAGCCGACCTTGGTGCCGGTGTGGCGCACGCCGGCCACGCCGACGACGCCCGGGCAGTTGGCCGGCACGTTGACCGCCAGCCCGTCGTTGCCGGCGGCCGCGACGACGACGACGCCGGCGGTGGTCAGCTCGGTGATCGCGTCCTTGTAGGCCTGCGAGCAGGAGCCCGAACCGCCGAGGCTCAGGCTCAGCACCTTGGCCGGATTGGCGTTGGTCGTGACGCCGGGCACCGTGAAGCCGGCGGCCCAGCGCATCGCCGCGATGATGTCGCTGTCGGCACCGCCGCACTTGCCGAGCACCCGCACCGGCAGCACCTTCACGTCGCGCCCGATGCTGGCCATGCCGACGCCGTTGTTGGTCGACGCACCGACGAGGCCGGCCGTCTGCGTGCCGTGCCAGCTGCTGTCCTCGGCGCCGCAACCGGCAAAGTCGCCGCTCGCGTTCTCGTCCGAGGTGATCCAGTCGCCGGGGTCGCTCGGGTCGCTGTCGCGGCCGCCGCCATCGTTCGCGGTGGCGGCGTCGCTGATGAAGTCGTAGCCCGGCAGCAGCTTGCTGGCGAGCTCCGGGTGGTCGCCGCGGATGCCGGTGTCCAGCACCGCGACGACGACGCTGCTGCTGCCGGTCGTGAGCGCCCAGGCCGTCTCGGCATTGATCGCCGAGACCACGCTGCTGCTCGACGCACGCAGGTACCACTGGCCGGCGACCGGCGACACGCTCGCGCCACCGGCATACAGCGGATCGTTCGGTGCCGCGAACGCGCGGCGGCGGCCGTCCGGCACGGCGTATTCGACATCGGACAAGGCCGACAGGCGGGCCGCGAGGTCCGCCGAGCTGAGGCCGCTCGCCTTCACGAGCTGGCTGCGGGCCGACACCGCCGGGCCGTCGCTGAGCGCGAGGCCGACCCGCTGCGACAGCGCCTGTGCCTGCTGCGGTGCCGCCTGCGCGTTGCTGCTCCCCCCGCTCGCCACCGACAGCGCCCGCATCGCGCTCGAGTCCGCCTTGAACTTGACGATGACCCGCGCCTGCATCTCGGCGGGAATCTTGTGCACGGCAGGCGCCGGCTCGGCCGCCGATGCCGCCGGTGCGAGTGACGCGGCCAGCAACGAGGCGATGCAGGAGACGATGAGTCGCTTCATGGGACAACCTGGGAGGGGCGCGCAGCCCGGAGCGGCCAGTGTAGGCAGCAGCCTTGTGTCCAGGGGTGAACCGGACATCGGTTGACACGCATGGAGACAACTGGCTTCAAATGAGCGTGCAGATTCGATGGTCGGCAGCGGAACGACACATGAAAAAGACCTCCCGCAGGAGGCCTTCCGGCAGCGCAAGCAGCGCTTACTTCGCGACCACGCGGACCATCTCGAGCACCTTGTTCGAGTAGCCCCATTCGTTGTCGTACCACGACACCAGCTTCACGAAGGTGCTGTCGAGCGCGATGCCGGCGTCGGCGTCGAAGATCGAGGTGCGCGGGTCGCCGCGGAAGTCGGTCGCGACGACCTTGTCCTCGGTGTAGCCGAGGATGCCCTTCAGCGCGCCTTCGGACTGCGCCTTGAACTCGGCGCAGATCTCCTTGTAGGTCGCTTCCTTGTTCAGCTCGACGGTCAGGTCGACCACCGAGACGACCGAGGTCGGCACGCGGAACGACATGCCGGTGATCTTCTTGTTCAGCTCGGGGATCACGACGCCGACGGCCTTGGCCGCGCCGGTCGACGACGGGATGATGTTCTCGAGGATGCCGCGGCCGCCGCGCCAGTCCTTGTTGCTCGGGCCGTCGACGGTCTTCTGCGTCGCGGTGGTGGCGTGCACGGTGGTCATCAGGCCGCGCTTGATGCCCCACTTGTCGTTCAGCACCTTTGCGAGCGGCGCCAGGCAGTTGGTGGTGCATGAGGCGTTGGAGATGATGTCCTCGCCCTTGTAGCTCTTGTCGTTGACGCCGAACACGAACATCGGCGTGTCGTCCTTCGACGGGCCGGTCATCACGACCTTCCTGCCGCCGGCGGCGATGTGCTTGGACGCGGTGTCCTTGGTCAGGAAGATGCCGGTGCCTTCGACGATGATGTCGGCGCCGACCTCGCCCCACTTCAGCTCGGCCGGATCCTTCACGGCGCTCAGGCGGATCTTCTTGCCGTTGACGATCAGCGTGTTGCCGTCGACCGCCACCGTGCCGTCGAAGCGGCCGGCCACCGAGTCGTACTGCAGCATGTAGGCCAGGTAGTCAGGCTCCAGCAGGTCGTTGATCGCGACGACCTCGATGTCCTTGAAGTTCTGGATGGCGGCACGGAACACCATGCGCCCGATGCGGCCGAAGCCGTTGATGCCGATCTTGATGGTCATGGTCTGTCTCTCCAGTTGATGCTTGCGAAAAAACGTCGGGACATTGTCGCCGCTCGGGGGATTCAGCGGAGATCAAGCTGGGTACAAGGCACCGACACGGTCATCGGCGAGCCCAACACCTGCCCCAGCGCCTTGTAGGGAAGCTTGAGCGAGATCCTGGTCAGCCAGTCGAGGAACTCGGCACGCCGAGGGTCGCTCGATCCGATCTCTCCGACCGGGTTGGTCAGGAACGGCTGATACAGGTGCATGCGCACCTCGAACGGGCAGCCCATCGCATTGAAGTCGAAGTAGACGTGGTGCTCATCGAGCTTGTCGATGACCGGCACGAGCTGCTGCAGGCTCAGGTCCTTGAGGACGATGCCGCCCGAGTCTTCGATGCGAAAGTGGAACATTCGCGCGGCAGTGACGACCTCGTCCTCCTTCAGACAAGGGATCCGCACCCCGGATGCCCACCGGGTGACGGTCTCCACAAAAGGACGGGTCGCATCCTTGTAGGGATACGTCACGACGGGCGGCTGCGTCGGCCCGCGAAACTTCATCTCGACCAGCAAGGCCGCGTAGGTACTGCCGCTCCTGCCCGCCCCACTCGGGTATCCCGGAATCTCCGGAAACTGCACCTTGCAGTTCTCCGATTGGATGTCGGGGTTCGTCTTCAGCAACGGGCGCCATTTGATCGGCCGCCCGTCGTCCGGCGTGAACTCGAAATCCTGCGTCGCGGTGACCGTGCCCGCTTCCGGGCGCAGGCAGGGCAACCGATAGGCGGACACATAGTCTTCCACCGCCGCATCGAATCTGGAATCGCCGGCGTGGGTGAGGATGTTGACGCGGGGTGGCTTGCCCGGGTGGTGGAACTCCAGGCTGACGCGCACCTGCGCGGACTGCTTGAACCGTTTCGCGTCCTCGGGGTACTCGATGGGCTTGCGGTCGGCCGGCGCCGGCGTCAGACAGGCAAGCGAATCCCGGTCCGCCTGCAGCACGAAGCCCTCGGGCAGCGCCTCGGCCGCATGAACGGCGCAGGGAACGAGCAGGCCGAGCAGCAGCCCGGCCAGCGCCCGCTTCATCAGCGGCCCAGCACGACACGCACGGTGTCGGCCACGTTCTCCGGCGTGAAGTGGAAGTGCTTGAACAGCACCGGCGCCGGTGCCGATTCGCCGTAGGTGTCGATGCCGACCACCGCGGCGCAGCCGTACTTCCACCAGCCGTCGCTCACGCCCATCTCGACCGCGATGCGCGGCAGGCCCTGCGGCAGCACGCTGGTCTTGTAGGCGGCGCTCTGGCGGTCGAACACCGAGGTGCTGGGCATGCTGACCACGCGCACCGCGATCGCGCCGTTCTCCGGCTTCGCGAGCAGCTGCTGCGCATGCAGCGCGAGCTGCACCTCGGAGCCGGTGGCGATGATCACCGCCTGCGCCTTCTTCTTCAGGCCCACCTCGCCCGGCTCGGCCAGCACGTAGCCGCCCTTGGCGATGGTGTCGACCGCGGCCTGCGGCTGGCCGGCCCCGAACTCGGCCTTCGGCGCATACGGCAGGTTCTGGCGCGACAGCAGCAGCGCGCTCGGGCGGCGCTGGTTCTCGATCGCGACACCCCAGGCCACGGCCGTCTCGGCCGTGTCGGCCGGGCGCCAGACGTCCAGCCCCGGGATCAGGCGCAGCGCCGCGGCATGCTCGACCGACTGGTGGGTCGGGCCGTCTTCGCCGAGGCCGATGCTGTCGTGCGTGAACACGTGGATCACGCGGATCTTCATCAGCGCGGCCATGCGGATCGCATTGCGGCTGTAGTCGCTGAAGGTCAGGAAGGTGCCGCCGTACGGGATGAAGCCGCCGTGCAGCGCGATGCCGTTCATGATCGCGGCCATGCCGAACTCACGCACGCCGTAGTTGATGTGGCGCCCGCCGTTCGGCGAACCGTCGGCCTCGAAACGCAGCGGCGGCGTGCTGCCGGTGTTGGTCAGGTTCGAGCCGGTCAGGTCGGCGCTGCCGCCGAGCAGCTCGGGCAGCGCCTTCGTGAACGACTCCAGCGCGATCTGGCTGGCCTTGCGGCTGGCCACGTTCTCGGCCTTCGCGTTCGCGGCGACCGCGGCGTCGAGCAGCGTCTGCGCGAAGTTCTTCGGCAGCTCATGGTCCATGCGGCGGATGAACTCGACCGCCAGTTCCGGGTACGCCTTCGAATAGGCCTCGAAGGCATCGACCCACGCCGTCTCGTCGGCGAGGCCGGCCGGGCGGCTGTCCCACTGCTCGTAGGCCTGCTCCGGAATCACGAACGGCTCGTAGCTCCAGCCGAGGGCTTCGCGGGTCAGCTTGATCTCTTCGGCCCCCAACGCCTCGCCGTGCGCCTTCGACGTGCCGCCGCGGTTCGGCGAGCCCTTGCCGATGGTGGTCTTGCAGCAGATCAGCGTCGGCTTGTCGGCCCGCTTGGCGGCGGCGATCGCGGCATCGACCGCGCTCACGTCCTGGCCGTCGACCGCGGCGATCACGTTCCAGCCGTAGGCCTCGAAGCGCTTCGGCGTGTCGTCGATGAACCACGGCGCGACCTTGCCGTCGATCGAGATGCCGTTGTCGTCGTACAGCGCGATCAGCTTGTTCAGGCGCCAGGCGCCGGCCAGCGCGGCGGCCTCGTGGCTGATGCCTTCCATCAGGCAGCCGTCGCCGAGGAACACGTAGGTGTGGTGGTCGACGATGGCGTGGCCGTCGCGGTTGAATTCCTTCGCGAGCAGCTTCTCGGCCAGCGCCATGCCGACCGCGTTCGTGACGCCCTGGCCGAGCGGGCCGGTGGTGGTCTCGACGCCCGGCGTGTAGCCCATTTCGGGGTGGCCCGGGGTCTTGCTGTGCAGCTGGCGGAAATTGCGCAGCTCGCTCATCGGCAGGTCGTAGCCGGTCAGGTGCAGCAGCGCGTACAGGATCATCGACGCGTGGCCGTTGCTCAGCACGAAGCGGTCGCGGTTGGCCCAGTGCGGGTTGGCCGGGTTGTGGCGCAGGTGACGGCCCCACAGTGCGACCGCCATGTCGGCCATGCCCATCGGGGCGCCCGGGTGGCCGGAATTGGCCTGCTGGACGGCGTCCATCGCCAAGGCGCGGATGGCGTTCGCCATCAAGGTGGTGTCGTGGGCGGGGGCAGTCATGCCGGGCGGCTCCTGGGTTGGATTCGGGAAGGTCGCGTGAGGGCGCGAGGGGCGGAAGCGGCGCATTTTAGGCGCCGCCGATAATCCCGCCGATGCAAGGCCTGCACCTCACCGCCGACCTGCGCGGCTGCGCCCCCGGCAACCCCGCGATGACCGACCCCGACGCGCTGCGCCGGCGCTGCCTCGCGGCCGTCGCGGCGGCGGCGCTGCAGCCGGTGGGCGAGCTGTTCCACCGCTTCCCGGCGCCGGGCGGCGTGACCGGCGTCGTGCTGCTGGCCGAATCGCACCTCGCGGTGCACACCTGGCCCGAGCTGGCGGCGGTGACACTGGACGTCTACGTGTGCAACCTCGGCGCGGACAACTCGGCCAAGGCGCATGCGCTGCTCGACACGCTGCTCGGCGTGTTCGAGCCGGCCCGGGTGGAACGCCAATCGCTGCTGCGGGGTACCGAATGAAACGCGGAGCCATCATCCTGGCCGMCGGCCGTGGCGAGCGCATGCGGCCGCTGACCGATGCGACGCCGAAGCCCCTGCTGAAGGTGCACGGCAAGCCGCTGATCGAATGGCACCTGGAGGCGCTGGCGCGCGACGGCGTGCGCGACGTGGTGATCAACACCGCGTGGCTGGAGGCGCAGATCCCGGCCGCGCTCGGCGACGGCAGCCGCTGGGGCCTGCACATCCGCTACTCGATGGAAGGCCGCGACCACGGTGGTGCGCTGGAGACGGCCGGCGGCATCGCGAAGGCGCTGCCGCTGCTGGTCGACGGCCCGGACGAGTGCTTCTGGGTCGTCTCGGGCGACATCCACGCGCCGGGCTTCCGCTTTGACGCCGCCCAAGGCGAGCGCTTCGCCGCCGGGTCGCTGCTGGCGCACCTGTGGCTGGTGCCGAACCCGGCGTTCCATGCAAAGGGCGATTTCGGGCTCGACGCCGAAGGCTTCGGGCTGGCCGACTCCGCGGGGCCGGACGGCCTGCGCTGGACCTACGCCAACCTCGCGCTGTGCCGCGCGTCGCTGTGCGCCGGCATCGCGCCGGGCACCAAGGCGGCGCTCGGGCCGCTGCTGTTCGCCGGCATGCGCGAGCGGCGCATCAGCGCCGAGGTGTGGCGCGGCGCATGGGAGAACGTCGGCACGCCGGCGCAGCTCGCCGCGCTCAATGCAGCTTGATCTTCGGCCGGTAGGTCCGGTCGAGGAACTCTGACAGCGTCACCAGCACCATCCGCCAGAAGCCGCCCAGCGCCATCTGGTGCTGCTTGTGCAACGCCCAGTACATGAACTGCGCGAGCCGCCCTTCGATGAACAGGCTGCCGCGCGTCAGGCTGCCCATCAGGCTGCCGACTGACGAGTACTCCGACAGCGACACCAGCGAGCCCTTGTCGCTGAAGACGAACGGCTTCACCGTCTCGCCCGCCAGCAGCTTCGGGATCGCCTTCACCAGGTACATCGCCTCCTGGTAGGCCGCCTGCGCGCGTGGCGGCACCCAGGCGCCGTCGGGTTGCTGGCAGGCCGCGCAATCGCCGAACGCGAAGATCGCCGGGTCGCGCGTGGTCTGCAGGTTGCCGTTGACCATCAGCTGGTTCAGCTTGTTGGTTTCCAGCGGATCGCGGCCCTCGCCACCGCCCAGCGTGCGCAGGAAATCCGCCGCCTTGACGCCGGCCGCCCACACCGTGAGGTCGGAGCCGATCACCTTGCCGCTGGCCATCTTCAGGCTGCTGCCGGTCACCTCGACGACGCGCTCGTTCGTGTGCACCTCGATCGCCAGCTTGCGCAGCTCGCGCACCGCCGCCTCGCTCAGGCGCTCGGGCAGTTGCGAGAGCAGCCGCGGCGCCGCCTCGACCAGCACGATCTGCAGGTCCTTCTCGGGGTGGATGTGGTCGAAGCCGTAGTTCGCGAGCACGCGCGCCGCGGCATGCAATTCGGCCGCCAGCTCGACGCCGGTGGCGCCGCCGCCGACGATCGCCACCGTGAGGCGGCCGCTGCCGGCCGCGCGCGGCACGCTCTGCGCACGGATGCAGGCGTTGATCAGCCGGTCGTTGAAGCGCTTGGCGGCCTGCGGGCTGTCGAGCTTGATCGTGTGCTCGGCCGCGCCCGCGGTACCGAAATCGTTGGTCTGGCTGCCGACCGCGATCACCAGCGTGTCGTAGGGCAGCGTCTGCGCCGGCGTGATCTCGCGGCCGCCTTCGTCGTAGCTCGCGTCCAGCTGCACCGTCTTCGCCGCGCGGTCGATGCCCGACAGCCGGCCGAGCCGGAACTTGAAATGGTGGCCGCGCGCCTGCGCGAGGAACTCGATCTCCTCGGCATGGGTGTCGAAGCTGCCGGCCGCGAGCTGGTGCAGCAACGGCTTCCAGACGTGCGTGCGGGCAGCATCGACCAGCGTGATCTCCGCTGCACCGCGCTTGCCGAGCGTCTTGCCGAGCTGCGTGGCCAGCGCGAGGCCGCCGGCCCCGCCTCCCACGATCACGATCCGTTGCATGCGAGCGCCTTTCGTCGTTGTTGTCGGGTGGAGGGTATCAGTCGACGGTCTGGCGGTAGCGAGTCAGTGCAACCGTGCCGGCCACCAGCATGAACAGCGCGATCGGCCACAGGTGCGGCGCCACCTCGGCCAGCCCGTTGCCCTTCAGCAGGATGCCGCGCACGATGCGCAGGAAATGCGTCAGCGGCAGCGCCTCGCCGATCGCCTGCGCCCAGCCCGGCATGCCGCGGAACGGGAACATGAAGCCGGTCAGCAGCATCGACGGCAGGAAGAAGAAGAACGTCAGCTGCATCGCCTGCAGCTGGTTGCGCGCGATCGTCGAGAACGTGAAGCCGACCGCCAGGTTCGCCGCGATGAACAGCACCAGCACCGACGACAGCAACAGCACGCTGCCTTCCATCGGCACGCTGAACAGCAGCCGCGCGGCGCCGAGGATCACGACCACCTGCACATAGCCGATCAGGATGTAGGGGACGATCTTGCCGAGCATCACCTCGACCGGGCGGGCCGGCGTCGCGAGCAGGTTCTCCATCGTGCCGCGCTCGCGTTCGCGCGTCATCGCGAGC
Organism: Rhizobacter sp. P2_H2; assembly: GCF_056403375.1. Taxonomy (NCBI): domain Bacteria; kingdom Pseudomonadati; phylum Pseudomonadota; class Betaproteobacteria; order Burkholderiales; family Sphaerotilaceae; genus Rhizobacter; species Rhizobacter sp. P2_H2. The sequence goes on along the minus strand of NZ_JBFUFP010000043.1, from coordinate 6,159 downwards.
GAGGTCATCATCACCATCGTCATCGTCAGGATCACGCCGATCAGCCCGGGGATCACGTTGTAGCTGGTCAGGCCCTCGGGGTTGTAGCGGCGCTGGATGCGGATCTCCCAGGGCGGCTCGGTGGGCCTCAGCGCGGCGAGCGCACCCTCCAGCTCGCGGCCGATCGCCCGTTGCGCAATGCTGTTGACCGCCGCGACCGCGTTGCCGGTGGCCGCCGGGTCGGTGGCGTCGGCCGCCAGCAGCAGCGCCGGGCGTTCGCCGCGCTGCAGCCGACGCGAGAAGTCCGGCGGCACCACGAGCGCAAACTGCACGCGGCCGGCGGCCAGCAGTGCATCGGCCTCGGCCACCCCGGCCGGACGCTCGGTGATGCGGAAGTACTGCGAGTTCTCGAGCCCCGCGACCAGGCTGCGCGTGAACTCGCTGTGGTCCTGCACGACGAGGGCCGCCGGCAGCTGCTTCGGGTCGTTGTTGATCGCGAAGCCGAACAGCACCAGCTGCATGATCGGCACGATCACCATCATCCCGAAGGTCAGCCGGTCGCGGCGCACCTGGCGCAGTTCCTTCACCAGGATGGCGATGAAGCGATTCCAGCTCATGGCTTTTCAGCCGCGAAGTTGTCCTTCGCGTCCTGCATCAGCGCGATGAAGACGTCCTCGAGGCTGGGCTCGATCGCGCTGGCTTTCAGGTCAGAGCGGTCGAGCGTGCCGAGCGCATCGCGGATCGCCTGCTCGCTGTCGCCACTGACGTGCAGCGTGGTGCCGAACGGCGCCACCGTGCGGATGCCGGGCGCCTCGCGCAGCCGGTGCCCGACCGCCACCAGGTCCGGGCCGGCCACCGCCCAGGTCACGAGCCGTGCGCTCGCGATCACCTGCTGCACCGTGCCCTGCGTCAGCAGCTTGCCGTAGGCGATGTACGCGAGCTCGTGACAGCRCTCGGCCTCGTCCATGTAGTGGGTCGACACCAGCACCGTCAGGCCGGCGGCGGCCAGGTCGTGGATCTGGTCCCAGAAATCGCGCCGCGCTGCCGGGTCGACGCCGGCAGTGGGTTCGTCGAGCAGCAGCAATTGCGGTTCGTGGATCAGGCACGCGGCGAGCGCGAGGCGCTGCTTCCAGCCGCCCGACAGCGAGCCGGCGAGCTGCGTGCGGCGCGTCTGCAGCCCGAGCTGGCCGAGCGTCGCGGTGACTTTCGCGCGCCGGTCGGGCACGGCATAGACACGCGCGATGAAGTCGAGGTTCTCCTCGATGCTCAGGTCTTCATAGAGCCCGAAGCGCTGCGTCATGTAGCCGACCTGCCGCTTGATCTGCCGCGCCTGCGTGCGGATGTCATGGCCCATGCAGGTGCCGCCGCCGTCGTCGGGCGTCAGCAGGCCGCACAGCATGCGGATCGTCGTCGTCTTGCCGCTGCCGTTCGGGCCGAGGAAGCCGTGGATGCGGCCCTTCTCGACCCGCAGGTCGACGTGGTCGACCACGGTGCGGCCGCCGTAGCGCTTGGTCAGGCCGTGCACGTCGATCAGGGCCGTGTTCATGATTTCGCGCCGAGCCGCACCTGCAGCGGCTGGCCCGGATGCAGGCGGCGCGCCTCGGCGGGCTCGGGCCGGGCCTCGACCATGAACACCAGGGCCGAGCGGTTCTCGCGGCTGTAGATCAGCGGCGACGTGAACTCCGCCTCGCGGGCGATGAAGCTCAGCCGGGCGGGAATCGGCGCGCCGCAACCGTCGCAGGCCAGGCTGACCGGCTGGCCGAGCGCCAGGCCGCCAAGCGCCGCCTCGGGCACGAAGAAGCGCGCCTTGATGTTGCCGGGCGGCAGCAGCGTCAGCACCGGGCCGCCGAGYGGCACGTACTCGCCTTCGCGGTACAGCACGTCGACCACGTCGGCCGCCGCCGGCACGCGCTGCGTCTTCTGCGCGACGCGCCATTCGGCCTGCGCGAGCTGCGCCTGCGCGGCCTTCGCCTCCTGCTCGGCGGCGGCGATCTCGGCGCTGCGCGCGCCGAGGTTCGCGACGCGCAGCTGCGCCGCCAGTTCGTTGACGTGCGCCTGGTCGCTCGCCACCTTGCTGCGCGCCTGGTCCAGCGCGGCCGGCGAATTGAACTGCTCGGCCACCAGCTTCGTGGTGCGCGCGAGCTCGGCATTCGACAACGCGAGTGCCGCCTGCGCCTGCGCGAGCTGGGCGCGCACCGCGGCGAGCTCGTCCGGGCGCTTGCCGGTGCGCAGGTTGGCGAGCTGCTGCTGCGCGGCACGCAGGCGGGACTCGGCCTCCTCGCGCGCGGCACGCTCGCTCTCCTGTTCCAGCACGAAGGCGGGCGCCGACGCCGCGGCACGGTCGCCGCGCTGCAGGTGCAGCCGCGCCAGCGTGCCGGCGACCGGTGCGGACAGCCGCACATAGTCGCCTTCCGCATAGCCGGCGTAGCCCTCGGGCGCGGGCTGGCTGCAGGCCGACAACAGCGCAGCGAGCAGGATCGGCAGGGCGGTTCGCTTCATGGGGCGTCTCCAGGCGAGGGCTGCCAGGCGCGCAGCGCGGCATCGATGCGCGTCTCGATCGCGGCATCGGACAGCAGGTGTTCGTCGATCAGCGCGCCGGCCTCGGGCGGGCCGCCGGCACCCTGCATCGCGGCGCCGATCAGGATCGGCGACGCGACACCCGCCGCGATGAAGGCCAGCACCTGCGGCGGCGGTGCGGCGCGGAACTCGCCGCGTTGCTGGGCCTGGGCGATCAGCGCGCCGACGATGCCGATGTGGCGCGGCAGGTTGGCCTGCAGGAACTCGCGCGCAGCCGCCTCGCCGGCCATCGCGTCGGCCAGGATGCGCACCAGCAGGTGCCGGTGCGCCCGGCCGAAATGCGCCAGCACGCGCAGCGCGCCGCGCAGGTTGTGCAGCGGCGTGGCGGTGGCATCGACCTCGAGCGTCAGCGCGGAGAACATCGCCTCGTAGGTGCGTTGCAGCACCGCGCGGATGAAGTTGTCCTTGCTCTTGAAGTGGTAGTGAAACATGCCCAGGTTGACGCCCGCATGCTCGGTGAGCCGGCGCACCGACAGCCCGGCGCAACCGGTCAGCGGCAGCAGTTCGAGGCCGGCATCGAGCAGGCGCTGGTCGACGTTCTGTGAGGGGCGTGGCATGGCATAACTATACGAACGTGTAGTTATCAACGTCAAGGCTGCTGCTTGAAAAACCCCGATGGCTAAATTGTCCATTTTGATAAAAAATGGACAATCAAAATTGGTGGAGCGTCATGCAGCAGTTCTCCTCGACACAGGCCAAGCAGAACTTCGGCGATCTGATGAAGGCCGCGGGAGAAGCGCCGGTGGCCATTGAACGACATGGCCGGGTCGAGGCCATCATCGCGGCGCCACGCTTCTTCTCGCCAGCCGGTGACCAGGACCTCACGGCCCGAAAGCAGGCCAGACTTCAACAAACATTGGTCGAGAAAGATCGCCTGATTCGCCACCAGCGCATTGCGCTCGACCTGGTGACGGCGACGCCCAAGGAACGTGCTGCGATGATCGCGCAGGCCCTGAAGGTGGTCGAACGCTGGCGGCAGGAGCGCCTGTGCAGCGGGGACTACATCGACCGCTGGTCCGCGATCCTTCACCAACCCGTGCGGCAGATGGCCCTGACGATGATCTCGGATGCCGAAGGTTGGGGCACGGCGCTGCGCCAGAACTCGCCCTGGGTGGGCTTGCACGCATGAACCTCAACGCGTTGTTCGCACTGCTCGACGAGGCCCGGCGGCTGTCGGGTCACCCCGACTTCGTCGTGATCGGCAGCCTGTCGATCCTCGGGCTCGAAGGGCATTTCGAGGTCCCGGCCGGCATGACGATGTCCAACGACCTCGATTGCTACACCAGGGACGACCCGCAACGGATCTTCGACTTGCTCGATGCGCTGGGCGAGAACTCCGCGTATCACCAGCAGTCCGGCTACTACCTGGATGCCGTCAGTCCGCAGCTGGCGAGCCTGCCGTCCGGTTGGGAGCAGCGCCTGATCAAGGTGGAGCGCGGTGGGCTGCGCGCCTGGTTTCTCGATCCGAACGATGCCGCCCTGTCCAAGTACGCACGTGGCGAACCGCGCGATCGGCGCTGGATCCGCGCGGGTATCGAAGCCGGCGTCGTATCTCTTCCGATGGTCAGGTCGCGCTTCGGCAGCACGAATTTCCTGGACGATGACGAGCGGAACCAGGCCCGGCAGCGGGTGGCCGCCGATCAGGCCTGGGTGGATGGCGTCGGCCAGGAGCCCGAAAGCCCTTGACCCGAAGACGTCAACCGGCCAACGACAGCGTGATCTCGTCGATCTTCGCCAGCACCTCCGGCGTCAGCTTCGGCGTCAACGCCAGCGCGCCCAGGTTGTCCTGCAGCTGCGACAGCTTCGACGCGCCGAGGATCACCGTGCTGACCCGCGGGTTGCGGTTGACCCAGGCCACCGCCAGCTGCGCGAGGTTGCCGCCCAGGTCGCGGGCGATCGGCTCCAGCTTCGCGACGGCGGCGTTCTTGTCCGCATCGGTCAGCCCCTTCAGCAGGAAGCCCATCCCCTCCAGCGCGCCGCGGCTGCCCTGCGGCACGCCGCTGCGGTACTTGCCGGTCAGCAGGCCGCTGGCCAGCGGGCTCCAGGTCGTCAGGCCCAGGCCGATGTCGTCATACAACCGCGCGTACTCCTGCTCGACGCGTTGGCGGTGGAACAGGTGGTACTGCGGCTGCTCCATCACCGGCTTGTGCAGGTGGTGGCGCTCGGCGATGTCATAGGCCGCGCGGATCTCGGCGGCGCTCCACTCGCTGGTGCCCCAGTACAGGGCCTTGCCGCGGGTGATCATGTCGCTCATCGCCCACACCGTCTCCTCGATCGGCGTGTGCGGGTCGGGGCGGTGGCAGTACACCAGGTCGATGTGCTCCAGCTGCATGCGCTTGAGCGAGCCGTCGATCGCCTGCGTCAGGTACTTGCGGTTCAGCGTGTCGCGCCGGTTGACGGTGTTGCCCTCGCGGTCCAGCCCCCAGAAGAACTTGGTCGACACGACGAAGTTCAGGCGCGGCCACTTCAGCTGCCGGAACGCCTCGCCCATCACCACCTCGCTCTGGCCGGCGGCGTACGCCTCGGCGTTGTCGAAGAAATTGACGCCGGCGTCGAAGGCCGCGGCGAGCATTTCCTTGGCCGAACCGGTGTCCACCTGGTTGTGGTAGGTGACCCAGGAGCCCAGCGACAGCTCGCTGACCTGCAGGCCGCTGCGGCCCAATCGACGGTATTTCATCGCTACACCTCGTTAAGAAGTGCGGCATCTTAGCCACAGCCCCGCGGTCGATTCGCACGCCGTCCACGAGCCCCCACGGCCGAGTGCGGGTACTCTCGTGGGCCCTCTTTGCGGGCGGTGCGCTTCGCGTTACCGTCGCGACCGTGACCAAGATGATCAGACCCTGCTCCCTCCTGCTGCCGCTGGCGCTGTGCGCGCTCGGCAGCCCGTCCGCGGCCCAGGCGGCCACCCGCAGCGCCGGCGGCTTCGCGTCGTTCAGCACCTGGCTGATGCTGCCCTTCCTCGTCGCGTTCGCGGTCGCCGGCCACATCTTCATCGGCCGCGGCGCGAAGGCGCTGGCCGCCTCATTCCAGCCGCTGGCCAGCGGCGAACTCGAACTCGCCGGCTACGAGCGCAACGTCTACGGCACCTCCGACCGCGCGATGCTCGAGGTGGTGGCGGTGCCGATCGTCGCGGGCCTCGTGATCTGGCTCGGCGCGGCGCTGTCGTTCGGCTGGCTGATCACGCTGGGCATCTTCGGCGTGCTCGGCGCGGTCGTGTTCGACATGGCGCGCTGGGAGCGCGTCAGCGTCAGCGCGAACTACGTCTGGTTCCAGCGCGGTTTCACCGGCAAGGTGCACCAGGTGGCGATCGAGAACATCCGCGACGTGAGCGTCGTCGAGGAAGACGGCACGCTGCCGACGCTGCGCCACCTGAACCGCAACAACCGGGTCTGCCGCCTGCTGATGCGCATGACCGACAAGCGGGCGGTGGCGCTGCCCAAGACCGATGCCGAGACGCAGCTCGACGCGGTGGAAAACGCCGCCAACCAGGTGCGCTGGCGCCTGCAGGCGCTGCAGGACAAGCAGAAGGGCGGCGCGACGACCCGGCCGGGCCCGCTGGCCGCAACGGCCCCGCCTGCTGCCTCCCGCCCGCCCCCCGACCCC
>NZ_JBFUFP010000042.1:0-15063 GCF_056403375.1 Rhizobacter sp. P2_H2 | reverse complement strand
GCTTTCGAGCGGCCCTTTTGCTTTCCGCTCGCCGTTCCGGCAAGGTTTGGAAACAAGCATGCCGTGGGCCGCTTCTACAATCCCTAGCTCCAAGGAGCGCCGGGCTCCGCAGCACGAGCCCTTCACTTCCCCCTGTCCTGACCCATGCGCTGGAAACTGCTTCGTCGTCGCATGTCCATCAGCGCACCGCGCATGATCGTGCGCAGCCACCTGCCCTGGCCCTTGCGCTGGGTCATCGTGGCGCTGGTGTTCGGATTCTCCGCGGCCTTCGCCCTGTGGGCTTTCGAGTTCGGCAAGGACATCGCCGGGCTGGACCGTGATGCGAAGGCCGAGCTGGCGCAGCTGCGTGTCGAGGTCGCGCAGCTGCGCGCCGAACGCGAAGGCGCCCAGTCGATCGCCAACACCGCCGGCAGCCTGCTGCGCACCGAGAAGGTGGCGCAGGACAAGCTGGCCCAGCAGCTCAAGCAGCTCGAGTCCGAGAACATGGCGCTGAAGGCCGACCTCGGCTTCTTCGAGCGCCTGCTGCCGGCCGGTGCCGCCGAGGCGCTGACGGTGCGCGCACTGCAGGCTGAAGCCAAGGCGCCGGGACAACTTCGTTACCAATTGCTGGTGATGCAGGTGGGCAAGTCGGCCCCTGAATTCAACGGCCGCTACGACATCGTGCTGACCGGTCTGCTCGACGGCAAGCCGTGGTCCCTGTCGATGCCCAATGGCGGCTTGCCACTCGCCGTGAAGCAGTACCTTCGTCTCGAAGGAATGATCGATCACCCGCTGCAGGCCGTGGTAAAAACCGTCCAGGTCAAGGTCATTGACAGCCGCGGCACCGTCAGGGCGACGCAGATGCTCAAGCTCTGAAGCCAGCCTCCGAAGAAGCACTCAGCACAGAGCCGGCACAAGAGACGGCCCCCCTCGTTGGATCACGTTGGAGCAATCACCATGTTCGGCAAAACCAAGCAGCCCCCCATCCGCACCCTGATCGGCGAGGGCACCGTGATCACCGGCGAACTGCGCTTCGCCGACGGCCTGCGCATCGATGGCGAGGTGCAGGGCGACGTGATCGCCAGCAGCGAGGCGTACAGCATCCTCGTCATCAGCGAGAAAGCCAAGGTCATCGGCAAGGTCAAGGCTGGCCACGTGATCATCAACGGCACCGTGATCGGCCCGGTCCTGTCGGATCAGCTGCTCGAACTGCAGCCCAAGGCCAGCATCGTCGGCGATGTGCGCTACGAATCGCTTGAAATGCACCAGGGCGCCCGGATCGACGGCGAACTCCACCCCTTGAAGGCCGACGAGAAGGCCCCTTTGAAGCTGGCCACCGCGAACGCGGGGCCGGCGATCAATCCCACAACGGCACAAGCGGCGTGAGCTCGGCGGATAATCGGTCCGTTCGTCCCCCAAGGAATACCCCATGAGCGCAGTTGCAGAGAACCTCCAGAGCCTTGATTCCAGCGAGCCGCCGGTGCCGCTGGTGTTCACCGACAGCGCCGCGAGCAAGGTCAAGGAGCTGGTCGACGAAGAGGGCAATCCCGAGCTGAAGCTGCGCGTCTTCGTGCAGGGCGGCGGTTGCTCCGGCTTCCAGTACGGCTTCACGTTCGACGAGATCGTCAACGACGACGACACGCAGATGAGCAAGAACGGCGTCACGCTGCTGATCGACGCGATGAGCCTGCAGTACCTGGCCGGTGCCGAGATCGACTACAAGGACGACCTCGAAGGCGCGCAGTTCGTGATCAAGAACCCGAACGCGACGACGACCTGCGGTTGCGGGTCCAGCTTCTCGGTCTGAGCCCTGCGGCTCCCGCGACAGGCCGCTTTCGAGCGGCCTTCGTCATTTCAGGCAGGGTAGAGCGCACCCAGCACCCGTGGGCCCCGCGCGCCGGTGACCGACACCAGGTTGCCGGGTTCGCGTCGGACAAGTGCCCGCGCCAGCCACGCGAAGGCAGCTGCCTCGACCTCGCTGGCCGGCAGGCCGCGCTCATCGCTGCGGGCCACCTTGCGACGCGGCAGCAGGGCGGCCAGCCGCCCCATCAGCTGATCGTTGAAGGCGCCACCACCGCACACCAGCACCTCCTGAGCGTCGCCGGCATGGCGATCGACCGAATCGGCGCAGGCCATGGCCGTCAGCTCGCACAGCGTGGCCTGCACATCCTCCGGCCGCAACGCATGGCCAGCGCGTGACAGTTGCTCGTCGAGCCATTCGGGATTGAACAGGTCGCGGCCGGTGCTCTTCGGTGGCGTCAGCGCGAAATACGGATCGGCATGCATCTGCGCCAGCAGGCTGGCCTCGACCCGCCCCGAGGCCGCCCAGGCGCCTCCGGCGTCGAAGGGCCGGTGGCAATGGCGCTGGCACCAGTGGTCCATCAAGGCGTTGCCGGGCCCGCAATCGAAGCCGGTCGTCGACTCGCCATGCCTGGGCCAGGCCGTCAGGTTGCTGATGCCGCCGATGTTGAGCACGGCGCCGGCGCGGTCGGCCTGGCCGAACACCGCGCGATGGAAGGCCGGCACCAGCGGGGCCCCCTGGCCGCCCGCGGCGATGTCGCGGCTGCGGAAGTCGGCGACCACGTCGATGCCGGTCAGCTCGGCCAGCACGGCCGGTGCGTTCACCTGCACGGTGTAGGCGACCTCGTCGCCCGGGCGGTGCCGGACCGTCTGGCCGTGCGCACCGATGGCCCGGATGTCTTTCGCCGCGAGTCCGGATTGCGCGAGCAGCAGGCTCACGACGCCGCCATAGACCTGCACCAGCGCATGGCCCGCGTGGGCCGCGCGGTTCAGCTCGTCGTCACCGGCGCGCTGCAGCGCCATGAACGCTTCGCGCAGATGGGCGGCGAACGGCAGGTGGGCATGCGCCAGCACCGCCAGGCGCGGCCCGCTGAAGTCGACGACCACACCGTCCACGCCGTCCAGCGAGGTGCCGGACATCAGGCCGATGTAGCGTTCCGTGGTGGGATGTGCGGTCATCGCGCGATGGTAGCCGCGCGGCGCGATCGGCGGGCCGTGCTCGGTGTGCGTTACTCGGTGTGCGTTACTCGGCGTCGCCGGTGTAGCTCGCGAGCGATTCCGCACCCTTGAGCTGCTCGCGCCAGGTGCCGGTGACCTTCGCCAGCTCCTGCTGCGCCGAGGCGGTCAGCACGATCGCTTCCGAGGTCTTGGCCACCACCAGCGGATCCTGCTGCTGGCCGCGCAGCTTGAACTCGAAGTGCAGGTGCGGCCCGGTCGCCCAGCCGGTCATGCCGACGTTGGCGATGTGCGTGCCCTGTTCGACCCGCTGGCCGCGCTTCACGTCGATGCGGCTCAGGTGGGCGTACACCGTCTCGCGGTCGTTGCTGTGGCGGATCTTCACGACATTGCCGTAGCCGTTCTGCCAGCCGGCGAAGTCGACCACGCCGTCGCCGACGCTGCGCACCGAGGTGCCGGTCGGTGCGCCGTAATCCACGCCCAGGTGGGCGCGCCAGCTCTGCAGGATCGGGTGGAAGCGCATCGAGAAGCCGGACGTCACGCGCGAGAACTCCAGCGGGCTCGCGAGGAACGCGCGGCGCTTGCTCTGGCCGTCGAAGCCGAAGTAGCCGCCCTTGCCGGACGGGTCCTTGAACCACACGGCCGAGTAGCTGCGGCCGTTGCTGACGAACTCGGCGGCCAGCACGCGGCCGGCGGCCTGGTTCCAGGTGATCACCTCGCCGTCGGCGGTCAGTGCCTCGTAGACGACGCTGAAGCTGTCGTTCTTGCGCAGCTCGCGGTGGAAATCGATGTCGGTCGAGAAGATCTCGGCCATCTGCACGGCCACCGGGTCGGGGATGCGCGACTCGTCGGTGGCAGCGAACAGCGAGCTGCGGATCGTGCCGCTGCCCAGCCGCACCTGCGCCGCGAGCGCTGCCTGCTCCACCCGGGCCTCGAAGCGGCCGTCGACGCGCTTTACGCTGAGCCGCGAGAAATGGGTCGCCCATTGCGCCGGATCGGCGGCCGGGAAGCGGGCCACCAGTTCCTCGAGCTGGCCCGAGGCGTCGCTGCGCACCTGCACCATCTTGCCGGCGCGCCCTTCGAGCAGCAGGCGGGCCGTCTTGTCGCTGCGCAGGAACGCGGCGGCTGCGACATCGGTCACGTTGACGCGGCGCAACAGGCTGTCGGCGGTGTCGGCGTTGCGGGTCAGGTCGCTGCGGTAGAGCGACAAGTCGTGGCTGGCCAGCGCCTCCAGCTGCGATCCGACATCCTCGGGGGTGACGCTTTCCGTCACCACGCGGCGCGGCAGGTCGGATGCATCGGGGGCCATCGGCGCGATGGCGAAGGCGGTGACGCCCGCGCCCATCAACAGCGCGACCACAGTGCCGGCGAGCGTGCGCGGGTGGCGGTGGACGAAGCGCTGGGTGGAGGTGCCGGCCGAGGCCAGCGCGTGATCGAGAGAATCCAACGAGTTCACTGCTGTGAAGGGCGGTGAAGCCCTGTCTGCAAGCACACCGCCATCGGACGCCGCGCTCTGGGTCTGTCTTGCTGCCTGCAGGCGTCCACTAGAATCGCGGTCGCTTGCGGGCCCCTGTCTTCGATGGGGCCGGCACCCGGAAGCGGCGCAGTATAGCCACCGACTTCCGCGCCATTGTTTCCGGCACTATTCCCGGAATACCCCCACAAGTTCGTTCTGCAACCGGCCCCGAAAACCATGTCCGCCCAGCCGCCTTTTCCGATCACCGACCGCACGCGCGAGGCGCTGGCGGTGTCATTGAGGGGCTGTGACGAGCTGTTACCCGAGGGCGAGTGGCTGAACAAGCTTGCACGCTCTGAAGCAACCGGCGTGCCACTGCGCATCAAGCTCGGGCTGGATCCGACCGCGCCCGACATCCACATCGGCCACACCGTGGTGCTGAACAAGATGCGCCAGCTGCAGGACCTGGGGCACACGGTGATCTTCCTGATCGGCGACTTCACGTCGATGATCGGCGACCCGTCCGGGCGCAACAACACCCGCCCGCCGCTCACCCGCGAGCAGATCGAGGCCAACGCGCAGACCTACTACCGCCAGGCCGCGCTGGTGCTGGACGAGAGCCGCACCGAGATCCGCTACAACTCCGAGTGGAGCGATCCGCTGGGCGCGCGCGGCATGATCCAGCTGGCATCGCGCTACACGGTGGCCCGCATGATGGAGCGCGACGATTTCACGAAGCGCTTCAAGGCCGGCACGCCGATCAGCGTGCACGAGTTCCTGTACCCGCTGATGCAGGGCTACGACTCGGTCGCGCTGAAGAGCGACCTCGAGCTCGGCGGCACCGACCAGAAGTTCAACCTGCTGGTGGGCCGCGCGCTGCAGAGCGAGTACGGCCAGGAGCCGCAGTGCATCCTGACGATGCCGCTGCTCGAAGGGCTGGACGGCGTCGACAAGATGTCGAAGAGCAAGAACAACTACATCGGCATCACCGATGCGCCGAACGACATGTTCGCGAAGATCCTGTCGATCAGCGACACGATGATGTGGAAGTACTTCACGCTGCTGAGCTTCCGCCCGGAGGCCGAGGTCGCGGCGCTGAAGGCCGAGGTCGACGGCGGGCGCAACCCGAAGGATGCGAAGGTGCTGCTCGCGAAGGAGATCACCACCCGCTTCCACAGCGCGGCGGCGGCCGACGCGGCCGAGGCCGACTTCAACAACCGCGCGAAGGGCGGCATCCCCGACGTGATCGACGAGATCGCGCTGTCGGGCGCGCCGCTGGGCATCACCGCGCTGCTGAAGCAGGCGGGGCTCGCGCCGTCCACCAGCGAGGCCGGCCGGCTGATCGAAGGCTCCGGCGTGCGCGTCGACGGCGACGTCATCAGCGACAAGGGCCTGAAGCTGAACGCCGGCACCTACGTCGTGCAGGTCGGCAAGCGCAAGTTCGCGCGCGTCACGCTGGGCTGATCGCGATGCGGCGGCGCAGCGTTCTCGTGAGCCTGGCGGCAGGCGTGTTCCTGGCGGGTGCGCAGGCCGCGCCGTCCGAGGCCGAGCGCGCGCGCATCGAGCGCCTGATCGCCTGGGTCGGTGCCCAGAAGGACCTGAAGTTCGTCCGCAACGGCAGCGCCTATTCGCCGGCCGATGCGGCGAAGTTCCTGCGCGGCAAGTTCGACAAGATGGGCGAGCACGTCACGACCGCGCGGCAGTTCATCGACGAGATCGCGAGCCGCTCCAGCACCAGCGGCCAGCCCTACCTGATCCGTTTCGCCGACGGCCGCAGCATCCCTGCGGCGCAGTTCCTCGGCGACGAACTCCAGCGCATGGACCGCTGATGGGTGTCGAGGCACTGCTGCGCCTGTCGGTGGTCGCGGCGCTCGCCACCATCGCGCTGAAGACGGGGGCCTGGTGGGTCACCGGCTCGGTCGGCCTGCTGTCGGACGCGATGGAGTCGCTGGTCAACCTGGTCTCGGCGCTGTTCGCGCTGCTGATGGTGAACATCGCGCGCCGGCCGGCCGACGAAGACCATCCGTCGGGCCACACGAAGGCCGAGTACTTCTCCAGCGGCTTCGAGGGCATGCTGATCGCCGCAGCGGCGGTGAGCATCGTCTGGGCGGCGGTGCTGCGCTTCGCGCACCCGCAGCCGCTCGAGTCGCTGGGCTGGGGCCTGGCGCTGTCGGTCGCCAGCTCGGCGATCAACGGCGTGCTGGCCTGGCGGATGATGGCCGGCGCACGGCAGCACCGTTCGATCGTGCTGGAGGCCGATGCGCGCCACCTGATGACCGACGTGTGGACCTCCGCCGGGGTCATCGTGGGCCTGCTGCTGGTCCAGCTGACCGGCTGGCTGTGGCTGGATCCGGTGCTGGCCGTCGGCGTCGCGCTGAACATCCTGCGCGAAGGCGCGCAGCTGGCATGGCGCTCGGTCGAGGGCTTGATGGACAGTGCCGTCGAGCCGGAGATCCGCGAGCAGATCGATCGCACGCTCGCGCAGTTCGGCCACCACCCGATCCGCTTCGACCATGTCGTCACGCGGCGCGCCGGGCAGCGGCGCTTCATCGATATGCACATGCACGTGCCGGCCGACTGGACGCTCGGCCGCGCGGCGGCGTTGCGCGCCGATGTCGAGCAGGCCTTGATGGGTGACGTGCCTGGCCTGCGGGCCTCGATCCAGCTGCTGCCGACGAATGTCGAGGCGGCGGCAGCATGATCTCCATCACGCAGCGGGTGGCGCAGGCGCGTGTCGAGGTGGCGGGCGAAGTCATCGGCGCGATCGACGCCGGCCTGCTGGTGCTGGTCTGCGCCGAGCCGGGCGACACGCCGGCGATCGCCGACAAGCTGGTCGCGAAGCTGCTGAAGCTGCGCATCTTCGGCGACGAGCAGGGCAAGATGAACCGCAGCGTCACCGACATCGGCGGCGGGCTGCTGATCGTCAGCCAGTTCACGCTGGCGGCGGACGTGTCGGGCGGCAACCGGCCCAGCTTCACCGCGGCGGCGCCGCCGGCGCTGGGCCGCGAGCTCTATGAGCGGGTGCTCGCCACCGCGCGGTCACAGCACCCGACCGTCGCCAGCGGCGAGTTCGGGGCGGACATGAAGGTTCACTTGATCAACGACGGGCCCGTCACGATACCGATCACGTTGCGAGCATGATCAAGCAACTCCCGCGGAACCGGCTTTGCCGGGCCGCTGGGAGGCGCCCCTTGGGGGCAGGAGTGAAGCGACTGGGGGGCCAACAATCAGTCGGCGTATTGACCGGCGGCCTTGATGATCGGGCCCCACTTGTTGATCTCGGCCTCGACGAACTTCTTGTGCTCCGGGCCGTTGACGCGGGCATCGGTCATCACCACCGCGCCCAGGCCTTCTTCACGGTGGATGAAGTCCGGATCCTTCAGCGCGACCTTCAGCGCCGCGTTGATCTTGTCGGTGACGGCCTTCGGCGTGCCCTTCGGCGCATACAGCGCGTGCCAGATGCTGACGTTGAAGCCCTTCAGCCCCGATTCGTCGAGCGTCGGCAGCTTGGCCAGCGCCGGCGTCGTCAGGCGCTTGGTGCTCGTGACCGCGAACGCCTTCACCTTGCCGCCGGCGATCTGGCTGGTGGTGTTGGTGGTCTGGTCGCACATCAGGTCGACCTGGCCGCCCAGCAGGTCGGTCATCGCCGGGCCGGTGCCCTTGTACGGCACGGTCGTCATGTCGACCTTGGTGGTGCTCATGAACAGCAGGCCGCACAGGTGCGAGGCCGATCCGAGCCCGGCGTTCGCCAGGTTGATCTTGCCCTTGTTCGCATCGAGCCACTTGGTCAGCTCGGCATAGTTCGTGGCCGGCAGCGTCGGCTTGCCGATCAGCGTCATCGGCACTTCGTTGATCATGCCGAGGTACTCGAAGTCCTCCAGCGTCTTGTACTGCATGTTGCGGTACAGCGCCGGCGAGGTGCTCATGCCGATGTGGTGCAGCAGCAGCGTGTAGCCGTCGTTCGACGCCTTGGCCACCTTGGTCGCGCCCAGCGTGCCGCCGGCGCCGCCGACGTTGTCGATGATGATGACCTGGCCGCCCAGCGGCTTGCGCAACGCCTCGGCCAGGTCGCGCGCGACCTTGTCGGTCGGGCCGCCTGCGGAGAACGGGACGACGATGGTCACCGGCTTCTCGGGGTACTCGGCCAGGGCGGCGGTCGCCGTCAGCAGTGCGGCGCCAGCCAGCAGGAGTTTCTTCATGGTCGTGTCCTTTCGAGCAAGCGTGTCGGAGAGTCGGAAGACCCGAGCTTAAGGAAGCTCCGAGGCGCCGGCATGGCGGAAACTACGTAACCCGGAGACCCCGCAAGGCCATTCAGATCAGGTGGTCGGCCAGCACCCGCGCGACGTGCAAGGCCTCGCGCTGCGCGCCGTCGGCGATCTGGTGCCTGCAGCTGGTGCCATCGGCAACGATGATCGCGTCGGGCGCCTCGCGCACCGCCGGCAGCAGGCTCAGCTCGGCCATCTGCATCGACACCTCGTGGTGGCTCGCCTCGTAGCCGAAGCTGCCGGCCATGCCGCAGCACGAGCTCTCGATCAGCGCCGGCTGCGCGTCCGGGATCAGCTTCAGCACGTCGAGCACCGGCTGGATCGCGCCGAATGCCTTCTGGTGGCAGTGGCCGTGCACCCGCATCGCCTGCGTCGCCGGCCTGAAGCGCGGCGCGAAGCGGCCCGCCTTCGCCTCGCGCGCGAGGAATTCCTCGAGCAACAGCGCGTGATCGGCCAGCACCTTGGCGTCATCGCCCAGGCCCATCACCAGCATCTCGTCGCGCATCGTCAGCAGGCACGACGGCTCCAGGCCGACGATCGCGATGCCGCGCTGCGCGAACGGCAGCAAGGCCTTCAGCAGCTCGCGCGCATTCGCCCTGGCCTGCTCCGGCATGCCGGCGGCCAGGTAGGTGCGGCCGCAGCACAGCGCCGCGCCCGGCCGGCTCGCGGCATGCACGGCGTAGCCGGCCGCCTGCAGCACGCGCACCGCGGCGGTCGCGTTCTCGCTCTCGAAGGCGCCGTTGAAGGTGTCGACGAACAGCACGACCGGCTTGTCGGCCTGCAGCACCTCGGCGCGCGTGACCAGGCCGATGTGCGGCGCGGCGCGGCGAAAGGTGTCGCGGCGAAAGCGCGGCAGGCTGCGCCTGGCCGAGAGGCCCAGCCAGCGCTCGGCCAGTCCCTTCGCGCCGGGCAGCGTCTCGCGCAGGTTGAACAGCCACGGCGCGGCGCTCGCGAGCCGCGCATAGGCCGGCAGGTGGGCGACCAGCCGGTCCTTCAGCGTGTGGCCGTGGCGGGCCTTGTCGTGCGCGGTGAACTCGAGCTTCATCTTCGCCATGTCGATGCCGGTCGGGCAGTCGCGCTTGCAGCCCTTGCAGCCCACGCACAGGTCCATCGCGTCGCGCACCGCATCGCTCGTGAAGCCCTGTTCGCCGAGCTGGTTCGACAGCGCGAGCCGCAGCGTGTTCGCGCGGCCGCGCGTCAGGTGCTGCTCGTCGCGCGTGACGCGGTAGCTCGGGCACATCGTGCCGGCGTCGAACTTGCGGCAGTGCCCGTTGTTGTTGCACATCTCGACCGCCTTCGCGAAGYCGCCGCTCGCGTCGCCACCGGTGCCGGGCGCCGTCGTGGTCTCGGTCGCCGGGTCGTTCTGCACGTTCCAGGCCGACCAGTCGAAGACCGGCTTCAGCGCGATCGTCCGGTAGCCCGGCGCATAGCGGAACAGGCTCGCATCGTCCATCTTCGGCGGATCGATGATCTTGCCCGGGTTCATCAGGTTCAACGGGTCGAGGTGCTGCTTGATCGCGCGGAAGGCCTCGTTGAGGCGCGGCCCGAACTGCCACTCGATCCACTCGCCGCGGCACAGGCCGTCGCCATGCTCGCCGCTGTAGGCGCCCTTGAACTTGCGCACCAGCGCGCTGGCCTCCTCGGCGATCGAGCGCATCTTGTGCGCGCCGCCGCCCGGGCCGCCCTGGCGCATGTCGAGGATCGGCCGCACGTGCAGCGTGCCGACCGAGGCGTGCGCATACCAGGTGCCCTTGCTGCCATGCCGGTGGAACACCTCGGTCAGCGCGTCGGTGTACTCGGCCAGGTGCTCGAGCGGCACCGCGCAGTCCTCGATGAAGCTGACCGGCTTGCCGTCGCCCTTCAGGCTCATCATGATGTTGAGGCCCGCCTTGCGCACCTCCCACAAGGCCTTCTGCGGCGCCTCGTCGCGCATCTCGACCACGCTGCCCGGCAGCTTCAGCGCATCGCCCATCAGCTCGACCAACTGCTTCAGTTGCGCAAGCAGCACGGCCTTGTCGTCGCCGCTGAACTCCACCAGCAGGATCGCCTGCGGCTCGCCGACCAGGGCCGACTCGATCGTCGCGCGGAACGCCGGGTTCGCGCGCGACAGCTCGATCATCGTGCGATCGACCAGCTCGACCGCGCTCGGGCCCAGCTTCACGATGTGCTGCGCCGAATCCATCGCGGCATGGAAGCTCGGGTAGTTGACGACGCCGAGCATCTTGTGGCGCGGCAGCGGCGCGAGCTTCAGCGTCAGGCTGCGCGTGAAGGCGAGCGTGCCTTCGGCGCCGATCAGCAGGTGCGCCAGGTTGACGCTGCCGTCGGCGGTGTACGGCCGCTCGCTCTGCGGGTGGAAGATGTCCAGGTTGTAGCCGCCGACGCGGCGCATCACCTTCGGCCAGCGCAGGTCGATCTCGTCGCGCTCGGTGGCCGCCAGGCCGCGCACGAAATCGGCGATCGCGGCTTCCTTCGCGCCCAGCTGGTCGACGCGGCCGAAGCGCACGTTGCTGCCGTCGCTCAGCCAGGCCTCGGCGGCGAGCACGTTGTGCACCATGTTGCCGTAGGCGATGCTGCGCGAGCCGCAGGAGTTGTTGCCGGCCATGCCGCCGAGCGTGGCCTGCGCGCTGGTCGACACGTCGACCGGGTACCACAGCCCGTGCGGCTTCAGGAAGGCGTTCAGGTGGTCGAGCACGATGCCGGGCTCGACCTGCACCGTCATCGCGTCGCGGTCGAACGCGATCACCTGGCGGTAGTGCTTGCTGGTGTCGATCACGAGCGCCGCGCCGGTGGTCTGGCCGCACTGCGAGGTGCCGCCGCCGCGCGGCAGCAGCGGGGTCTTCAGGTCGCGCGCGATGTCGATCGCGGTGGCGATGTCCTGCGCGCCGCGCGGCACGAACACGCCGACCGGCATGATCTGGTAGATCGACGCATCGGTCGCGTAGCGGCCGCGCGAGGCGATGTCGAACAGCGTCTCGCCCTGGGTGTGGGCGGACAGGCGCTTCGCCAGCTCGGCCGCCTCGGGGGTGCCGAAATCTCGCAGCGAGCGGCCGGCCTCGCGGGCCACGCCGGCGTCGACCAGCGTGTTCATGCCGACACCTTCGGCGACGAATCCAGCTCGCCGTGCTTCATCAGTTCGAGCACCACGTCGCGCTTGTTCAGCAGGTGCTGCACCAGCAGCTGGCGCAGGCCGGCACCATCGCGGGCCGTGAGCAGCTCGACCATGCGCTCGTGCTCGCCCATCGCGCGGGCCCACTTGGCCTCGTCGCAGTTGGAGCGGAAGCGCAGCGCCTGCAGGCGGGCGTTCACCGTGGCATAGGTCTGCGTCAGCACCGGGTTGCGTGCCGCGGCATTGATGTGCCGGTGGATCACCGCGTTGATGCTGTAGTAGGTGGGCAGGTCGCGCCGCGTGTAGGCCGCGAGCATCTCGAAGTGCAGCGCGCGGATCTCGGCCAGCTCGGCCTCGGTGATGCGCTGCGCCGCCAGCTCGCCCGACAGGCCWTCCAGCCCGGCGATCACCTCGAAGGTGTCGGAGACGTCCTGCGCCGAGAGCTCCATCGCGACCGCGCCGCGGTTCGGCAGCAGCTCCACCAGCCCTTCGGCGGCCAGCATCTTGATCGCCTCGCGCAGCGGGGTGCGCGACACCTTCAGCTGCTCGCACAGCGCGCGCTCGTTCAGCTTGCTGCCGGGTGGGATGTGGTTCTCGACGATCAGCTGGCGCAGCCGCGTGCACACCTGTTGGTGCAGCACCTGGCGAGGGATGGAAATGATGTCGGCCATCGTGGACTTTCTGAATTTGTATTCATTTTCTGTGCAGGTTGATGGTCATCATACGGATGCCATCGCGGGTGGCAACCATTGACAAAAGAATTTTGTATGCAAAACTCAGGCGCATTCGGACCTCGTCAGGAGTCGTCATGATCGCGCTAGACCAGCACCCCAGCGGCCGTCATTTCCTGCAGATCCCCGGGCCCAGCCYGGTGCCGGATCGCATCCTGCGGGCGATGAGCCTGCCCACCATCGATCACCGCGGGCCGGAGTTCGGCGTGCTCGGGCTGAAGGTGCTGTCCGGCATCCAGCAGGTGTTCCGCACGCGGCACCCGGTCGTGATCTACCCGGCGTCCGGCACCGGCGCGTGGGAAGCCGCACTGGCCAACGTGCTGAGCCCCGGCGACGCGGTGCTGATGTACGAGACCGGCCACTTCGCGAGCCTGTGGCAGAAGATGGCGCTGCGCCTGGGCCTGAAGCCGGAGTTCCTGGCGCTGCCCGGCACCGATGCGCTGACCGGCCTGCCGAACAGCTGGCGCCACGGCGTGCAGGCCGACCTGATCGAGAAGCGCCTGCGCGAGGACGCCGGCCATGCGATCAAGGCGGTGTGCGTGGTGCACAACGAGACCTCGACCGGCGTCACCTCCGACATCGCCGCGGTGCGCCGCGCGATCGATGCGGCGAAGCACCCGGCGCTGTTGCTGGTCGACACGATCTCGGGCCTGGCCAGTGCCGACTACCGGCATGACGAGTGGGGTGTCGACGTGACGGTCAGCGGCTCGCAGAAGGGCCTGATGCTGCCGCCGGGCATCAGCTTCAACGCGGTGTCGCCGAAGGCGATCGAAGCCAGCAGGAAGGCGCAGCTGCCGAAGGCCTTCTGGGCCTGGGACGAGATCATCGAGATCAACAAGACGGGCTACTGGCCCTACACGCCGAACACCAACCTGCTGTACGGCCTGAGCGAAGCGCTCGACATGCTGCTCGACCAGGGGCTCGAGACGGTGTTCGCGCGCCACCAGCGCTGGGGCGAGGCGGTGCGCAGCGCGGTGCGGGCCTGGGGCCTGCCGATCCAGTGTGCCGACGCATCGGTCTACTCGCCGGTGCTGACCGGCGTGATCACGCCCGAGGGCGTCGACGCCGATGTGCTGCGCAAGCTGATCCACCAGCGCTTCGACCTGTCGCTCGGCACCGGCCTCGGCCGCGTCAAGGGCCGCATGTTCCGCATCGGCCACCTCGGCGACTGCAACGACCTGACGCTGATGGCGGCGCTGTCGGGCGTCGAGATGGGGCTGAAGCTGTCGGGCATCGTCACCGCGGGCAGCGGCGTGCAGGCGGCGATGGACTACTTCTCGTCGCATCCGCAGAGCCCGGCCCTGAAGGCCGCGGCCTGAAGACATCGCATTCCACAACAGTCAGGAGGTTCGCATGCAACGTCGCTCCCTTCTACAGGCCGCGGCCGGCACGGTCGCCAGCCTCGGGGCACCGCGCCTGTTCGCGCAGGGACTGCCTTCGGGCCCGATCCGCATCATCGTCGGCTTCCCGCCGGGCGGCGGCACCGACGCGCTGGCGCGCGTGCTGGGCCAGAAGCTGGGCGTGATGTGGGGCCAGCAGGTGATCGTCGAGAACAAGGCCGGTGTCGCCGGCGTGCTCGCCGCCGACTACGTCGCGCAGCAGCCGAGCGACGGCAGCACGCTGCTGATGGCSCACATCAACAGCCACGCGCTCGCACCCAGCCTGCAGCCCAAGCTGAACTACAACGTCGAGCGCGATTTCGTGCCGATCATGCTGGTGGGCGTGACGCCCAACCTGCTGATCGCCGGCACGATGCAGCCGGCCGTCACGGTGAAGGACATCGTCGCGCTGTGCAAGGCCAAGCCCGGCGAGATCAGCTTCGGCTCGGCCGGCTCGGGCTCGGCCCAGCACCTGGCGCTGGAGATGTTCAAGCTGAGCGCGAAGGTGAATGCGCTGCACATCCCGTACAAGGGCAGCGCACCGGCCATCACCGACCTGATCGGCGGGCAGATCAACTACGTGTTCGAGACGATGACGGCCGCCACGCCGCACGTGAAGGGCGGCAAGGTGATCGCGATCGCGCAGACGCGCACCAAGCGAGCGAAGGGCCACCCGACGGTGCCGACGATGGCCGAGCAGGGCTTCCCCGATTTCGAGGCCACCACCTGGTATGGTCTGGTCGGGCCGGGCAAGCTGCCGAAGGGGCTGGCGCAGAAGATCAACGACGACGCCAACAAGGTGATGGCGATGCCCGACGTGCAGGAGCGGCTGGAGAGCTACGGCGCCGAAGACGGCGGTGGGTCGTCGGAGAAGTTCACCGCGTTCATCCACGCCGAGATCGCGAAGTGGGCGAAGGTGGTCAAGGAAGGGCACGTGAAGGCGGACACCTGAACGGCATCCGCAGCCAACCGTTCGGGCTGAGCCTGTCGAAGCCGGCGCATCGCGCGGGCGTTTCGACAAGCTCAACGCGACCCTTCGACAAGCTCAGGGCGAACGGGGAGGCTAGGTGTATTTGCGCGCGTCCTCGATGACGCGTCCGTCATTGGGCAGGCTGCCCGGTGCGCACAGTTCCACCTCGCCGCGCAGCTTGGTCACGTCGCGGATCGCATC
>NZ_JBFUFP010000041.1:0-15066 GCF_056403375.1 Rhizobacter sp. P2_H2 | reverse complement strand
CAGCTGCTCGGCATGGCCGCGACCACCGTGGTGCACCCGCAGGACGTGGGCCGCGTGGCCGAGCACATCCGCCAGCGCATGGCCGGCGTCGCCGGCACGGCCTACGACATCCGCTGCGTGCGCGCCGACGGCAGCGTGTTCGTCGCCCGCGTGTTCGGGCGCCGCATCGACTTCGAAGGCCGCGAGGCCGACCTGGTGACGCTCAGCGACGTCAGCGAGATCCAGCACGCACGCGAGCTGTCCGAATGGCGTGCGCGCATGCTGGCGCAGACCGAGCTGCTGTGCCGCAGCGGCTCGGTGGAGATCGACCTGGCGTGCCGGCGCGCCACGCTGTCGTCCGGCGCCTATGCGCTGCTGGGCGAGACGCATGAACCGGGAACGCTGTCGATCTCCGCCGCGCTGCGCTGGCTCCCGCGCGACGAACGCCGCTACGTGATGTCGATCTGGCGCGGTGCGGCCCCCGGCGATCCGTTCGAATTCCAGCACCGGCTGCTGCGCGCCGACGGCAGCCGGCTGGTGGTGCTGCACCGTGGCATCGTCGACGTCGGCACCGATGGCGAATCGCTGCGCGGCGTCATCATCCTGCAGGACATCACCGCGCAGCGCGAGGCCGAAGGCCGCATCCAGGAGCTCGCCAACTACGACGAGCTGACCGGCCTGCCCAACCGCGTGCTGCTGCTCGACCGCGTCGACGCCGCGGCCCATGCGGCGCAATGGGACGGCAGCCGCTTCACGCTGCTGTCGCTGAACGTCGCGCAGGTCGATCAGGTCGAGGAGACGATGGGCTTCGGCGCCGGCGACACCCTCGCGATGGCCGTCGCAGCCCGCCTGTCGGGCCTGTGCAAGAGCGACGAGACGCTCGCGCACCTGGGCGGCGGCGAGTTCGCGGTGCTGCTGGACCCCTCCCTCGCCGACGACGAGAACGCGGTGCTGGAACGCGCGCGCGCCATCCTCGACGGACTGCGCCATCCCGAGAGCGTCGGCAAGACCGAGGTGTACCTGAGCTGCTCGGTGGGCATCGCGACCTACCCGGGCGACGCCGACAACGCCCATCGCCTGCTCGAATGCGCCCAGACGGCGCGCCTGCACACCGACAGCGGCGCGAGCCGCATCGCCTTCTTCACGCCGCAGGCGAACGAGCATGCAGTGCGCCGCATGACGCTCGAATCCGCGTTGCGCCGCGCCATCGGGCGCCAGGAACTGACACTCCACTACCAGCCCCAGGTCGACCTCACCGACGGCCGGCTGCTCGGCGTCGAGGCGCTGGTCCGCTGGCACTCCAGCGAGCTCGGCGACGTGCTGCCGGTCGAGTTCATCCCGGTGGCCGAGCAGACCGGGCTCATCATCCCGATCGGCGAATGGGTGCTGCGCAGCGCCTGCACGCAGGCGGCGGCCTGGGCCCGCGCCGGCCTGCCCGAGCTGCGCGTGCACGTGAACCTGTCGCCGCTGCAGCTGCAGCAGCCCGACATCGCCAAGCGCCTGCACGCCATCCTGCTCGAGACCGGTGCCAACCCGGCGCACCTGGGGGTCGAGGTGACCGAGAGCATGCTGACGGTCGACGTCGAGCACGCGTCGCGCATCCTGCGCGAGCTGAAGGCGATCGGCGTCGAGATCTCGCTCGACGACTTCGGCACCGGCTACTCGAACCTGGGCGTGCTGCGGACCCTGCCGATCGACATCGTGAAGATCGACCGCTCGTTCGTGCACGACGTGACCGCGGCGCCGGAAGACGTCTCGATCACGCGCGCCGTGCTGACGATGGCCCATGGCCTGCAGATGAAGGTGCTCGCCGAGGGCGTCGAGACCGAAGGCCAGCTGAACCTGCTGATCGCCAACGGCTGCGACATGATCCAGGGCTTCTTCTTCAGCGAGCCCGTGCCGGCCGACGAGATCGAGCGCATGCTGCGCGAGAAGTACCGGCTGCCGGACCGCTTCCTGACGCGCAGCCAGCGCAAGCGCACGCTGCTGCTGGTGGACGACGAGGAGAACATCGTGTCCTCGCTGCGCCGCCTGTTCCGCCGCGACGGCTACCACATCGTCACCGCCAACAGCGGCGCCGAAGGGCTGCAGCGCCTGGCCGAGGTCAACGTCGACGTCATCGTGTCGGACCAGCGCATGCCCGGGATGACCGGGGTCGAGTTCCTGCGCCGCGCCAAGGAGCTGTACCCCGACACGGTGCGCATGGTGCTGTCCGGCTACACCGAACTGCAGTCGATCACCGACGCGGTGAACGAAGGCGCGATCTACAAGTTCCTCACCAAGCCCTGGGACGACGAACGGCTGCGCGCCCACGTTGCCGAGGCGTTCCGGCAGAAGGACCTGGCCGACGAGAACCGGCGACTGGCGCACGAGGTGCACAGCGCCAACCACGAGCTGGCGCTCGTCAACCAGCGCCTGGAAGAACTGCTGGCGCGCCAGCGCGAGCAGACCAGCCTCGAGGAAAGCCGCGCCGCCAATGCGCGCGGCGTGCTGGAGAACGTGCCGACGCCCATCATCGGCATCGATGCCGACGGCATGATCGCCTTCGTCAACCGCGACGCGCAGGCCCTGCTGTGCGACGTCCCGGCACTGATCGGCAGCGACGCCGACGACGCCCTGCCGGCCGAACTGGCCGCCATCCTGCGGCTGGGCGACGGCATCCATCACCGCCTCCAGCTGGCCGGCCGGCCCTACCGCGCCGTCTGCCGCGCGATGAGCGACACCGCCTCGCGCGGCCGGTTGCTCGTCATCACGAACGAATTCGAACGGGAGCACAACTGACATGTCGAACGATCACCACGGGGCAACGGTCCCCGGCCAACCGCCGGCCGGTCCTGCCGCACCCACCGCCACGCCGCGCATCGCGAGTCCGGACGACGTGCGCGAGCGCCTGGCCTACCTGTTTCGCGCGTCGCTGCAGGAGGGTCGCCTGCACCCGCTGTTCCACCTGATCCAGCAGTACCGGCTCGAGGAGCACGCATGAAGGCGCCGGACCTCGCACTCCAGCCCGATGCGGTGCACGCCAAGGTGCGCACGCTGCCGGCGCTGCCGCAGGCGGTGGTCGAGCTGCGCTCGGCCTTGCGGCGCGAAGACGTCGCCGTCGACGAGCTGGCGACCACGATCTCGCACGACCAGGCGCTGACGGCCAAGACGCTGCGCCTGGCCAACTCGTCCTTCTACGGCGTGACCGGCCGCGTCTCGTCGATCCGCGATGCGATCAACATCCTGGGACTGCGCACCGTCGCGACGGTGGCGACCACCGCGGTGGTGATCTCCAGCTTCGACCGCACCGCCTGCACCGGTTTCGACTTCGACGGCTTCTGGCGCCATGCACTGGCCACCGCGTTCTGCGCCCAGGAACTGGCGGCCGCCACGCGCCTGGACGCCGAGGCGGCCTTCTCCGCCGGGCTGATGCACGACATCGGCCGCCTCGCGCTCGCCACCTACTTTCCGCTCGAGCTGAGCCAGACCATCGACTGGGCGGCCCGCCACGACATCCACTCGCTCGAGGCGGAACGGCTGATGCTGAACACCGACCATGCCATGGTCGGCGGCCTGATCGCCGAGCACTGGCATTTCGCGCCGGCGATCGCCGAGGCGATCCGCTGCCACCACGAACTGCCTGCGCACACCGGCGCGACGCTGGCCGACCTGGTGCACGTGGCCGACAACATGACCCATGCGCTCGACCTGTCGGGCCTGGACGAAGACATGGTGCCGCCGCTCTCGCTGGACGCCTGGCAGCGCATCGCCCTGACGCCGCAGCAGGCCCAGCGCACCTTCGAACGAACCGAGCGGCAGGCGCGCAGCGTGCGCGAATCGCTGACCGTCTAGGAGACACCCATGGATGCACATGAAGTGGCTGCCAGCCAGCTCACCCCTACCCAGGTCGAGGCGCTGCTGCGCGCCAACGAGGAACTCACCGAACTGAACCGCAAGCTGTCGGACGCGCAGGACAAGCTGGTCCAGTCGGAGAAGCTGGCCTCGATCGGCCAGCTGGCCGCCGGCGTGGCGCACGAGATCAACAACCCGATCGGATTCATCTTCTCGAACTTCGGAACGTTGGAGAAATACCTCGCGCAGCTGTTCGACATGCTCAAGGCGTATGAAGAGGCCGAACCCGTGCTGGCCGGCAGCCCGGTCGCGGCGCGGCTGCTGCGCCTGCGCGAGGAGATCGAGCTCGACTACCTGAAGGACGACATCCCGGCGCTGATGGCCGAGTCCAAGGACGGCATCCAGCGCGTTCGCAAGATCGTGCAGGACCTGAAGGACTTCTCGCGCGTCGACGCGCGCCAGGAATGGGAGTGGGTCAGCCTGCACACCGGCATCGACTCGACGCTCAACATCGTCAACAACGAGATCAAGTACAAGGCCGACGTCGTCAAGCAGTACGGCGAACTGCCCGAGGTGGAGTGCCTGCCGTCCGAGCTGAACCAGGTGTTCATGAACCTGCTCGTCAACGCGGCGCACGCCATCAGCGCCGAGCGCGGCACGATCACCATCAGGACRGGCACGCAGGGCGACGAAGCCTGGGTCGACATCTCGGACAACGGCTGCGGCATCCCGGCCGAGAACCTGAAGCGGATCTTCGACCCGTTCTTCACCACCAAGCCGGTCGGCAAGGGCACCGGGCTCGGCCTGTCGCTCTCCTACGGCATCGTCAAGAAGCACGGCGGGCGCATCGAGGTGAACAGCGAACCCGGCCGCGGCACCGCGTTCCGCGTCAGCGTTCCGGTCAAGCGCGTGGCCGCGCTGGCGGACTGAGCCGGTACCTGCGATGCAAGCCACTGCCCTGCCCGACACCGCGCCGTGCGCGCCCGCCGGCGAAGCGCCGGTGCCGGCGGCGCCCGCCCCGTGGACCATCCTGTGCGTCGACGACGAGCCCAACATCCTGTCGTCGCTGAAGCGCGCGCTGCGCGGCCCGCAGTACCGCGTCGTCACCGCAGGCAGCGGGAGCGAGGCGCTGGCGCTGATGGAAAGCGAGCCGGTCGACCTGATCATCTCCGACATGCGCATGCCCGGCATGGACGGTGCGCAGCTGCTGGGCCAGGTCCGCCGGCGCTGGCCCGGCACGATGCGCATCCTGCTGACCGGCTATGCCGACGTCGACTCGACCATCGCCGCCATCAACGAAGGCCAGATCTACCGCTACGTCAACAAGCCGTGGGACGACGGCGAATTGCGGGTCACCGTCGCGCAGGCGCTGGAGCGGCTGGGGCTGGAGCGCGAGAAGGCCCGCCTCGAGGCATTGACGCATGCGCAGAACGAGGAACTGCGCGGCTTCAACGCGCAGCTCGAGCGGCGCGTGCAGGAACGCACCGTCGAGGTCACGCAGGCGCACGACAAGCTCAAGCGCAACTACATGACCTCGATCARGGTGTTCTCCAACCTGATCGAGCTGCGCGGCGGCCAGCTGACGGGGCACGGACGCCGCATGGCCGAGTCGACGCGCCAGCTGGCCAAGGCGATGGGCTGCAACGGCGAAGACACGCAGACGGTGTTCGTCGCGGCGCTGCTGCACGACATCGGCCTGATCGGACTGTCCGACGAGGTCCTCGCGAAGCCGATTCCCAAGCTGACGGCCGAAGAGCTCGCGACCTATCGCAAGCATCCCGTCCTGGGCGAGCAGTCGCTGCTGGCGCTGGACGACATGCAGCCGGTGGCCACGCTGATCCGCGCGCACCACGAGCGCTTCGACGGCCAGGGCTTTCCCGACGGCCGCTGCGGCGCCGACATCCCGCTGGGCGCGCGCATCCTGGCGGTGGCCGACGCCTACGACGACCTGCTGAACGGCCACCTGGGCGCGCCGGGGCTGAAGACGGCGCAGGTGCGAACGCTGATGATGCACGGCCGGGGCAGCCAGTTCGACCCCGAGGTGCTGGACGTCTTCCTGCACATCAACCAGCCGAGCGCGCCGCAGCCGCCGGCGCCACTGTCGATGACCACGGAATCGCTGCAGCCCGGCATGGTGCTGGCAGCCGACCTGATCTCGCGCGAGGGCGCGGTGCTGCTGGCGACCGACCACGTGCTGACGGCCGACACCATCCGCCGCATCCGCCTCTATGAACAACGCGAAGGCATTCGCATCGAGCTGCGCGTGCGGCCCTCCCGGAGAACCTGATGAAAGCATCCATCCTGCTGGTCGACGACGAACCCCATGTGCTCGCGGCCCTGCAACGC
This sequence comes from Rhizobacter sp. P2_H2, assembly GCF_056403375.1. Lineage (NCBI taxonomy): Bacteria > Pseudomonadati > Pseudomonadota > Betaproteobacteria > Burkholderiales > Sphaerotilaceae > Rhizobacter > Rhizobacter sp. P2_H2. Next base: position 8,907 of record NZ_JBFUFP010000041.1, on the reverse strand, counting down.
GTGCTGCGGCTGCCCTTGCGCGACCTGGCCCGCGTCGAGCTGTTCAGCGACACCCGGCTCGCACTGGCGCGCGTGCGCGAGCATGCGTTCGACGTGGTGGTGTCCGATTTCCGCATGCCCCAGCAGGACGGCGTGGCCTTCCTGCGCGAGGTGCGCGAGGTGCAGCCACGCGCGGTGCCGATGATCGTCAGCGGCTCCGCCGACGTCGCCACGCTGGTGCGTGCCGTCAATGACGCCCAGGTGTTCCGCTACATCCTCAAGCCGTGGAGCGACGACGAACTGGTCGGCAGCGTGAAGGCCGCGCTGGCGCACGCGCAGGCCTCGAAGGAAGAGGCGCTGCTCGCCGACGCCATGCGGGTGCGGGAGGGCCGCCTGCCGGCGCTCGAGGCGGAGCGGCGGCGCCTCGAATCCGAAGAACCGGGCCTCACGCACGTGGACTGGGGGCCGAACGGCGAAGTGCTGATGCCGCCGCTGTCCTGAGCGCGCGACCCACGGCCGCTCACTCCTTCATGGGGCGAGGTCCGCCCCGGGAGGCGAATTTCGTTTGACGGCCACAAGATTTGGGATAAAAATCCCAAATATGAATCCAACGACTGCCGTGCAGAACGCCGTCGCCAGCGCCGTCACCCGTGTCCTGCGGCCCCTGGTGCGGCTGCTGCTTCGCCATTCGATCCCCTTCGCAGCCTTCCAGGAGCTGGCAAAGCACGTCTACGTCGAGGTGGCGCTCCAGGAGTTCGCGCTGCCAGGCAAGAAGGCATCGATCTCCCGCGCATCGATCCTGACGGGCCTGTCTCGCAAGGATGTGCAACGCCTGCTGGAAAGCGAAGGTCCTGACAGCGCCACCACCGCGCAGGAGTACAACCGCGCGGCCCGCGTCCTCACCGGATGGATTCGCGATCCGGACTATCTCGACGGCTCCGGCCAGCCCATGGCCGTCGCCATCGACGGCGAACGCAGCTTTGCCACGCTGGTCAAGCGGCACAGCGGCGACATGCCTGCCCGGGCCGTGCTCGATGAGCTGCTTCGCGTCGGCGCGATCGGCCGGCGCGAGGACGGCCTCATCGAGCCCTTGCAGCGCGCGTACGTCCCCCAGGCCGGCGTGCTGGAGAAACTGAGCATCCTGGGGAGCGACACCTCCGATCTGATCGACACCATCGACCACAACGTCCAGCACGGCTCGACCGACCCGCGCTATCAGCGCAAGGTCATGTACGACAGCATCCCGACCCGCGACCTGGGAGCGTTCCGGAAGATCAGCGCCACCAAGGCTCAAGCCCTGCTCGAGACCCTGGACAGCTGGCTCGCGGCACACGACACCGACGACGAGCCGGGGCAGCCACCCGTCCCGCGATCCCGCGTCGGGCTGGGCATCTATTACTTCGAGGAGCCGCTGGCGGCTCCCGACACGCAACGAGGTTCGACACCATGAAGACACTCAGAATCGCCGGCGCCAGCCTTGTCGCATCCGTCTTGATCGCCGCGGGCTGTGGCGGCGGCGGCGGAATCGGCGGGACGGGACAGGACGCGGGCACGATGCGGGTGTCGATCGGCGATGCGCCGGCGTGCGGGTACGACTCTGTGAATGTCACCATCGAGCGGGTCCGGGTGAACAAGAGCCCGACGGCGGGTGACGACGAAGCGGGCTGGTCGGAGGTGGTGCTGTCGCCGGCCCGTCGCATCGACTTGCTGACGCTCACGAACGGCGTGCTGGAAGACCTCGGCCAGACCTCGTTGCCGGCCGGCCGGTACACCCAGCTTCGGCTGGTGCTGGCGGCAAACGACGCGGCGCATCCGCTTGCCAATTCGGTGGTGCCGACAGGTGGCCAGGAGACGGCGCTCGAGACTCCGAGCGCCGAGCAGACCGGGCTCAAGCTGAACCTCGACGTGGACGTTCCCGCCGGGAAAGTGGTCGACGTCGCCCTCGACTTCGACGCCTGCAGGTCCGTCGTTCGACTCGGCAACTCCGGCCGCTACAACCTGAAGCCTGTCCTGTCCGCGACGACGGTGTTGTCCGATGCCGGACAGCGGGTGGTCGGCTACGTCGACCCGTCCCTCGCGATCGCCGGCACCACAGTCTCCGTGCAAAGCGCCGGCATCGTGGTCAAGGCCACCGCCCCGGACACGACCGGAAAGTTCGTGCTGTACCCCGTTCCCATCGGAAGCTACGACCTCGTCGTCAGTGCCGCCGGGCATGTGACGGCGGTGACGACAGGCGTGCCTGTGACCCTGGCAGCGTATACCTACGTCGCCAGTGCCGCGCTGCCGATCGCCCCTGCGATCTCCACGCCCGCCGACCGGCAGGTGACCGGAACGGTGACGCCGGCATCGGCCACGGTTCGCGCCCTTCAGACGTTCGGCGGCAACATCACCGTCGAGGTCCGCAGCGGCATCGTGGACGGCCTCAACGGCAGCTTCCAGCTGATGTTGCCGAACGGTGCGCCGGTCTCATCGCCCTACGCCGCGGACCCCCTGCTGCTGAACTTCATCGCAGACGCGGGCGCAGCAGGCCGTTACAGCGTGGAGGCCACCTCCTCCGGCACCTCGAAAGCGCAGGCAGTGGACACATCCGCCCCTGTCGCTCCGTTGAACTTCACGTTCCCCTGACGCCTGCCATGCTGCCGAAGTCCAAAGCCAGCCTCCTGCGATCCCACGCTCACACCTTCACGCCAGGATGGGGACCTCTCTCGACGGCCATGCGCAAGGACGGCAAGGACGGCCGCTCCCTGGGGGTTCGCCCGAMGAGCCTGTCCGTGATTGCCATCGGCGGGGAGAACCGGTCGGATCTCGAAGTCCTGCTGATGGAATGCAATGTCGAACTGACGGTCGTCGACAAGTCCGCCGCGGTCATCGACAACCTCAAGCAGCGATTCGGCTCGCTTTCCAAGTACGTTGCATGGAAGGTGGGAGACGTCGTCGACGTTGAGCTGCCGGATCACGCCTACGACGTCTGGTTCGATGGGAACCACTACGGAACGATGCAATGTGAGGCGCGAAGAGCACGGTATGTCGACAAGATGCACCGTTGTGTCCGCGCTGGCGGAACCACCCTGGTGACGGGTCACGTCAGCCCGCCGCCTGGGCCGGTATAGCGAGGTCAGCGAGCGCAGCCTGGCTGCGTGGCGCTGTGCGCGGCAATCTTCGCAAGGCGAAAGCCGTCCATGCCTTTCAGATTCTGAGCGGATCGAATCTGAATAACGGACGGTTGCAATTTCAATATATTCCTGCAAGCCAATCGAGATCCGAGCCGCCGGTTCAAATGCCGCCGGCTGCGCATCAACAACGAGTAACTCATGGAGAGTTTCGTTGCAATATGCAGCACTGATCACGATAACCAGCGGTACGGTCTCTCCCGTATAGTGGCCAGCGGCCCTGCGCCTGGCGCGAGAACCGAAACATCCTCACGGAATGCCCGCCGGCAAGCACGGAATCAGCCAACCCTCCGTCTCCACCCAACCATTCATCATCATGAAGGTCAAATATCCAGCGCTTCTGGCATCTCTCTTCGGCATGGCGAATGCGACAGGGCAACCCGTGGAAATCGTACGCCTGGGCCACGTGGGGCCCACCTCGGGCAATATGGCCCACTATGGCAAAGACACGCGCAATGCAGCATTCATGGCCATCGACGATTTGAATGCTCGAAAGTTGGTCATCGCAGGCAAGCGCATCGAGTTTCGACTCGAGGTGGAGGATGATGCCGGCGACCCACGCCAGGGAACGCTCGCCGCGCAAAAGCTCTGCGATACCGGCGTCGCTGCAGTCATCGGACACATAAACTCCGGTTCGGCCATCCCTGCATCCCGCGTCTATCGGGATTGCGGGATTCCGTTCCTGAGTCCGGGCTCTACCAATCCCAAACTCACGCAACAGGGCTACAAGAACACGTTCCGCATGCTCGCAAGCGACAAGGCGCTGGGTGCGGGGGTGGCAGCCTACGCGGCCAGAAACCTGAAGATCAAAACCATCGCCCTGATCGACGATCGCACGGCCAATGGACAGGGTGTAACCGACGTATTCAGGGCGCGAGCCAAAGCTGCGGGCATCGAAGTGGTCGCCGAAGAGTTCACGAATGACAAGGCGACGGACTTCTCAGCCATCTTGACGAAAATCAAGGGCAAGAACGTGGAGGCGATCTTCTTCGGAGGCGGCGATGCCCAGGCTGGCCCCATGCTGCGCCAGATGCATCAGCTGGGCATGAGCGACGTGCGGTTGCTGGGCGGCGACGGCCTCTGCACCAGTCATCTCGCGGAGCTCGCCGGAAATGCTCCCGCCTTGTCTCGTGTCGTCTGTGCCGAAGGTGGTGCCTCGCTGGCCAGCATGCCCGGTGGTGCGGAGTGGAAGAAGCGCTACGACGCCCGGTTTCCCAAGGAATACATCCTGTTTTCACCGTACACCTATGACGGCTTCCTGGTCATCGCGGATGCGATGAAGCGGTCGAATTCGGTCAATCCACGCCAGTTCGGTCCGAGGATCGTCGAAGCCAACTTCAAGGGCGTCACGACCGAAATCCGGTTCGATGAAGCCGGCGACCTGCAGGCGCCCGCGATCACGCTCTACTCCTACAAGGACGGCGCAAAGACGCCGTTGGAGTGAGCACGATGGGCACGCCGCGAGATCTGGTCGTCCTTGATGGCGGCGACCTGGACAGTCATGGCCTGATCGCCATCGCTCGGTTCAACGCTCCGGTGCAGCTGGCAGCAACGTCGCGCAGCCTGCTCCAGGCAACGAGGCATTACATCGACAGTCGCCTGCTCACCGACAGCGCGCCTTTGATGTACGGGTTCAACACCGGTGTCGGCGCACTCAAGAGCGTTCGAATCGACGCGGATCAAGTGGTGGAATTCCAGACCAACCTGATCCGTGCGGCTTCCGCCGGCACGGGAGAACCGATGCCCGTGGAGGTCGTCCGAGCGATGATGGCACTGCGCGTCAACGCTTTCGCAAGCAACTACTCGGGCGTGCGGTTGGAGATCGTTGACCGTTTGCTGGCGATGCTCAACCACGGCATCACGCCCCTGGTGGCGACCAAGGGCAGCGTGGGCGCCAGTGGCGACCTGGCGCCCCTGGCGATGATGAGTGGCGCCATGATGGGTTTGCCCCGGAGCAAGGTCGAATACAAGGGACAGGTGATGCCGGCGGCAGATGCCTTCCGGGCAGCTGGCCTGCCCTCGACGATCGATGTCCAGGCCAAGGACGCGACGGCACTCATCAACGGCACGACGGCGTCGCTCGCCTATGCGGCCTTGGCTGCCTACGATGCCCGCTGTCTGCTTGGCGAGGCAACGATTTCGCTCGCCCTGTCGCTGGAGGCGTTGCGCGCAGAGTTGTCATGTTTCGATGACAGGGTGATGCTGGCGCGTTTGCATCCAGGGCAACGCGCGGTGGCCGCATCGCTGCGCGGCGTGTTGCACGGCACGCAGCGATGCACCGAGCCCGCCCGGCAGGTGCGCCTGCGCAGCGCAGCCGGGCTTGACGCCACGTTGGCAGGAACGCCCCATGCGCCGCCCATTGCGCCGCGCATCCAGGACGCCTACTCTTTGCGGTGCGCGCCGCAGGTTCATGGTCCGGTGCTCGATGCGCTCGACTACATCGACACGATCCTTGCGACGGAGATGAACAGTGCAACCGACAACCCACTGATCTTTCGAGAAGGCGACGGCTATGCGGTCGTGTCGGGCGGCCACTTTCATGGCCAGTACATCGCGCAGGCCATGGACCTGCTGGCACTGGTTGTCACGGACTTGGCCGCCATCTGCGATCGGCGCAGTGCCCGGCTTGTGGATCCCGCATGCAGCTTCGATTTGCCCGGCGGCCTCATCGCCGAGCGCGCCGGCGTGAACACCGGCCTGGCTGGTGTCCAAAGCATGGGCACCGCACTGGTTCTGGAGAACATGGGGCTTTGCAGCCCCGCCAGCGTGACCAGCTTGCCGGCCAAGGGCAACACCGAAGATCACATCAGCAATTCATGCTTTGCGGCCCGGCGCTCACGCACTGTCGTTCAGAACGCGCAGACGGTGGTTGCGGTGGAAATGCTGCTGGCAACACAGGCGTTGGACCTGGCCGAGAGGGATCTGGCGGCCTTTCCCGTTGGTGCCGGAAGCAGAGCAGCCTGGCAAGCCGTGCGGGCTCACGTACCCGCGTCGCTGGGCAGCGACCGCTGGGTCTGCGAGGACATCGAAGCGCTCAGGGAGTTGGTGGTGGGCGGGGAGATTTCCCGGGCCGTCGAAGCGGCAAGCGGGCCGCTGTGGCCAAATGCATTCAAGCAGCCGGCCGTGCCCGGCTGACAGGAGGCAGCTCGCCCACGCGATCATCTTCGATCTCTGCTTCGCGTTCAGCAGCAACCCGCGCTCGGCACGAACTGATCCGTGCCTCAGGTGCTGATGCCCTACCGGTCGGCATTCTCCGCGGGTGGGCGCTCGCGCCGGATTGCATCCCACCAGTGCCAAGTGTGCGCGGCCGCATCGTAGGCGGTGCGTCCGGGCACCCGGAGCTCCACCTCGGTGCCGCGCCCGATCGCGCTGCGGACGTCCAGCTGCCCACCGATGATGCCGGCGCGCTCGCGCATGCCCGGCAACCCGAAGTGGCTGGCGGGCTGCTGGCCCGCGATCGTCACCGCGTCGATGCCTTTGCCGTCGTCGACGATCGTCAGCCGGAACTGCCGCACGCCGTAGTGCAGCGTGACGGTGATGTGCCGTGCGTCGGCGTGTCGGAAGCTGTTGCGCAGCGCCTCGCCGGCGATGCGCCACGCCTCCTCGCGCACGAGCGGGTTCAAGTTGCGCGTCGCTCCGTCGACCGCGACATTGGCGACAGGCGCGTTGGCCGCCGGATGGGCATTGGTCAAGTCGGCGCCGATCGCAGCGATCGCCTCGGCGAGGTCATTGACCTCGACGGTCGAGGTGCGCAGGCCCTGCACGGCTTGGCGCCCTTCGACGATCGCCGACTCTGCACGATCGAGAGCGAGCTCGAGCCGCTGTTTCGCTTCGAGCGGCCGCTCCGGCAGGGCGTTGAGGGCCGTACGGAACCAGAGCAGCGACGCCTGATAGGTCTGCAGCAGCGTGTCGTGCAGCTCGCGCGCGATGCGTGCACGCTCGCCGAGCCGCGCATAGAGTGCGATTGCGAATCGGCGGTGCAACTGGCGGACGCGCAAGCGGTACGCGAGCCAGAGCGTCGTGAGCAGCAATGCGGCGACAAGGATCCGGAAAGACCACGTCGCATACCACGGCGGCGGAACGCGGATCTTGAGCGCGAGCTCGCTTTCGTTCCAGTCTCCGCGGGCGCCGCGCGCCTGGACCAGAAACGTGTAGTCGCCCGTCGGCAGCATCGTGTACGTCGCACTGCGCCGGGCGCTGTCCGCCTCGTTCCATCTCGTCTCCAACCCTTCGAGCCGGTACCGATAGCGCGTGCGCGCCGGATCGGCATAGTTCAACGCGGCGAAGTCGAACGACACGATGCTGCGCGATTCAAGCTCCAGCGAAGCAGCGGACCAGATGGGCCGCATCAGCGGTGCGCTTCCTGGCCGCACCGGCTCGCCGAACAAGCGAAAGTCGGTCAAGAACACCGGCAGCGCGAGCTTGCGCTCGACGACCTGCCCGGGGAAGAACGAAGCGATCTTCTACATGCTTCCTGTATTTTTTGGGGCGAAGAATGTCCGCATGACATCCAACCCTTCTTTCAAGCGGCCTGGCGGTTCCGCGCAGGTCAAGGGCTGAACTTCTTCTCACGAGGCTGACTTCGTCACGGGCAATCTCTTTCACGGTCAAGTACTGAGGGTTTGGTGACGCCGCTGACCGGCGTCAATCGGCCAGGACCTGTCTTTCGGATGCGTCTGCATTCGAGTGACACCTTGAGCGACTTCGATGCCTCCAGACAGAAGGGACTCGACATGCATAGCGCCGCGCCATGTCGTACTTTGGGATGAGACACTCCGCTCGATGAGCCTGACGTTCTCAATAGAGCCGCTGCACTCGGATGCCTTTGATCCGTTTGCAGCCTACCTCGCCGATCATGTCGCCGACAACGGCCGCGACGGGATGCCACTGTTCCAGCCGCTGGCCAGAGCCGATTCGCGCTTCGAAGGCGAACGCGCCCGTGCCTTTCGGCAGGCACTCGACGTGCCGCTGTTCGAGCCTGGGTGGCGACGTGCTTGGGTTGCGCGCCTGGCCGACGGCCGCATCATTGGCCATATTGATCTCCGCGCGCGAGCTGAAGCCCATACGTCCCATCGCTGCATTCTGGGCATGGGCGTCGACGCTGGGCGGCGCCGCACGGGTGTCGGCGCCGGACTTCTGGCGCATGCACGCGAGTGGGCAACGTCTCAGACTGCTCTCGACTGGATCGACTTGCAGGTTCTATCGTCCAACGATTCGGCGATCCGCCTGTATCGGCGCTCAGGCTTTGTCGATATTGGAGAGATCGTCGACCTGTTTCGTATCGAGGGACGATCGATGGGATTCCGGTCGATGGCGTTGAAACTGATGCGCGAGGGACACTGAGCTGAGAGCCAAAGTCGCCAGCCGGCCAGGTGCGGCCTGTCGCCGGCGACTGCTATCGGGTAGGCTTGCCTCGATCGCCGGGCGGGCAATCACTCGGCGCCGCTACTCGTTTACATAGAAATCCTATGACAGAACTGCCGGAAGAAATTCGTGAGGCGATTGCTCCTGGAGAGCACGCCCTCTGGTGGGGTCGACCGCGTCAAGGAGTCGTTTTGCGCGGCTCCGACGTCTTCACGATTCCATTCAGCCTCATGTGGTGTGGTTTTGCCATCTTCTGGGAGATTGGCGTCGCCAGTTCCGGCTCGGCCCCAGGATTCTTCGTGCTCTGGGGCATACCGTTCGTAGCGGTCGGCCTCTACATGGTGATCGGAAGATTCTTCGTCGAAGCCATGCAGAGGTCGAAGACCTACTACGC
>NZ_JBFUFP010000040.1:0-15198 GCF_056403375.1 Rhizobacter sp. P2_H2 | reverse complement strand
GCCGCATCCCGACGGCCGGCGACAAGGAAATGCTGCGCGAGCTGCGCCGCCTGCGCAAGCAGCGCGCCGAGGCGGCGGCGGCCGCCGGCGACCCGCCGAAAGCGCGCGCGGACAGCGAGTTCTGACGCAGCGGCGCAGCGCCCTCCTCCCGATGCGCACCCACTCCTTCCGCCAGCGCCGCGCCGAACTGGCCCGTCGCCTCGCGGCGGCCGGCGGCGGCATCGCGATCGTGCCGACCGCGGCCATGCAGCTGCGCAACGGCGACAACGAGCACCCGTTCCGCCACGGCAGCCACTTCCACTACCTGAGCGGCTTCGACGAGCCGCACAGCTGCCTGGTGCTGCATGCCGACGGCCGCAGCGAGCTGTTCTGCCACGGCGCCAGTGCCGAGCGCTCGGTGTGGGAAGGGCCGATGCTCGGCCCCGAAGCCGCACCGCAGGCGCTCGGCGTCGACCAGGCCTGGCCGATCGAGCGGCTCGACGAGCTGCTGCCCGAGCTGATGGGCCGTGTGCGCAATGTCTGGACGCTGTTCACCGTGCCGAGCGCGATCGACCAGCGCCYGCCCGGCTGGCTGGCGCGCGCACGCACCCGCGCCGGCCTCGGCGCCGAGGGCCCGGTGCACCGCGACCTGGGCCCGCTGGTCGACGAGATGCGGCTGATCAAGGACAGCGACGAGATCGACACGATGCGCCGTGCCGCGGCGATCTCGGCCGGCGCCCATGCGCGCGCGATGCGCTGGTGCGGGCAGCGCTTTCGCGCCGACCCGGCGGCCGCCGTACGCGAGTACGAGATCGAGGCCGAGCTGCTGCATGAGTTCCGCCGCCATGGCGCGAGCGGGCCGGCCTACGGCACCATCGTCGCGGCCGGCGGCAATGCCTGCGTGCTGCACCACGCGGCCGGCCCCGCCGAGCTGCGCGCCGGCCAGCTGTGCCTGGTGGACGCGGGCTGCGAGCTCGACGGGTATGCGAGCGACATCAGCCGCACCTTTCCCGCCGATGGCCGCTTCACCGCGCCGCAGCGCGCGCTGTACGACGTGGTGCTGGCGGCGCAGCAGGTGGCGGTGGCCGCGACGCGGCCCGGCTGCCGCCAGCGCGACGCCCACGAAGCCGCGGTGCGCGTGCTGTCGCAGGGCCTGCTCGACCACGGGCTGCTGTCGCACGACCGGCACGGCGATGTCGATGCGGTGATGGCGAGCGGCGCCTACCGGCGCTTCTACATGCACGACACCGGCCACTGGCTGGGGCGCGACGTGCACGATGTCGGCGAGTACCTGTCGCTGCAGGAGCCGGCCGTCGACCAGCCGGATTTCCGCGGCGGGCGGGTCGTGCGCGCGCCGTCGCGCCGGCTCGAATGCGGCATGGTCGTCACGCTGGAGCCCGGCCTGTACGTGCAGCCGGCGCCCGACGTGCCCGAGGCCTACTGGAACATCGGCATCCGCATCGAGGATGATGCGGTCGTGACGCCGGGCGGATGCGAGCTGATCAGCCACGCGGCACCGGTGGAGCCGGATGCCATCGAAGCCTGGATGAATGCGCACTGAGGTCGCCGCTGCCATGAACGTCAAGCCATGAACGTTACTGAGGCCCTGCCCCCCGCCGAGCTGGCCAGCCTGTTCGAGCTCGCGCCGGTGTCGCTGTGGCTGGAGGACTACAGCGCGCTGCATGCGTTGTTCTCGCGCTGGCGCGCTGCCGGCGTGACCGACCTGCGCGCGCACCTGCGGGCCGACCCACGCCGCGTCGCCGAATGCTCGGCCTGCCTGCGCGTGCTGCAGGTGAACCGGCGCACGCTGGAGCTGTACGGCGCGCGCGACCTGGCACACCTGGTCGAGAACCTGGCGCGCGTGTTTCGCGACAACATGTTCGAGCAGCTCGTCGAGGAGCTGGCCGCGCTGTGGGACGGCCGCACCCGCTTCACGAGCCAGACGGTCCACTACGCGCTGGACGGCCGGCGCCTCGACATCGTGCTGAACGCCACCGTGCTGCCGGGCCACGAGGCCGGCTGGGATCGCGTGCTGCTCGCGATCGAGGACGTGACCGAGCGCAGCGCCGCGGCCGAGGCGCTGCGGCTGAGCGAGCTGTATGCGCGCGGGCTGTTCGAGCATTCGCCGGTGTCGCTGTGGGTGGAGGATTTCAGCAGCGTGAAGCGGCTGCTCGACGAGGCCCGCGCGCAGGGCATCAGCGACTTCCGGGTGTTCACCGACGTGCACCCGGAGTTCGTCAGCCGCTGCCTGCAGGAGATCCGCGTGATCGACGTGAACCAGCAGACGCTGCGCATGTTCGGCGCGCCCGACCGCGGCACGCTGCTGCGGCGGCTGGACGACGTGTTCCGCGACGACATGGCCTCGCATTTCGCCGACCAGCTGCACGACCTGTGGAACGGCAAGACCACGCACCAGCGCGAGGTCGTCAACTACAACCTGGCCGGCGACAAGCTGCATGTGTACCTGCAGTTCTCGGTGCTGCCCGGCCACGAGGCCGACTGGGACCTGGTGCTGATCTCGCTGACCGACATCACGGCACGCAAGCAGGCCGAGGCGTACCTCGAGTTCCTCGGCAAGCACGACCCGTTGACCAAGCTGCGCAACCGGGCCTTCTTCGTCGACGAGATCAACCGGCTGGAGCGCAAGGGGCCGTGGCCGGTGACGGTGGTGGTGGCCGACCTGAACGGGCTGAAGACGATCAACGACACGCAGGGCCACGCGGCCGGCGACGCGCTGCTGCGGCGCGCCGGCGAGGTGCTGACGAAGGCGATCGACAAGCCGATGTGCGCCGCGCGCATCGGCGGCGACGAATTCGCGCTGCTGCTGCCGGGGATGGATGCACGCGCCGCGCAGCTGCTGCTGGAACGGCTGGCCTCGCTGGCGGAGCTGAACAACCAGTTCCACGGCACGACGACGCTGAGCTTCGCGCTCGGCATCGCCACCTGCGAGGCCGGCGGGCGCATCGAAGCCGCGGTCAACGAGGCGGACCACGCGATGTATGCGTCGAAGAAGGCGTTCTATGAGAGCGCGGAGATGAATCGGCGCAAGGCGGGGTGAGCGGGTTGCGCTCAGTCGACACGCGAAGCCCAGTAGTGCGGGCGCTTCCTATGAGGGGCGATGGCCACGACAAGCAGCCTGTCTTGCCAAGCCCGGTAGACGATGCTGAACGGAAACCCTTTGACCAGGACGCTGCGGGTCTCCTTGAAGCTCGGTGCACCGCCCAACGGATGCGTCCTGACGCGGGAAACTGCCGCTTCGACAGCGGCCTGGAAGCGCAGGCCAGCTCCCGTGGCGCCCTTGGAGTAGTAGGTGACTTCCTTGAGCAGCTCGATCTCTGCGGCGGGAAGGAAGGAGACCTTGATCACCGCGCTATTCGGTGAGCCTTGGCGAACACATCTTCTGCGTCAATCGGCAGGACTTCACCCCGCTCGAACTCGGCCAACCTGCGTTGGATCTCGTTTTCCCACGCCGTGTCGAGCTCAGCGGCGGCTGGCTCGTTGAGCGATTCCATCAGTTGCTCGACGAGCCGTTCACGGTCTTCCGGCGGCAATGCCCGACCGAGGCTGAGGATGTGGGACACGGGATCGGACATGGTCGGCTCCTGATGGCTGGATCGGAGTCTAACGCTCGGGGTTGCGCCTCGTAACGAGGCTTGCGCATTCGACCCACACAATCCCGCATGTCCCAAATCCTGATCCTTGCCGGCGCAGCGATCTACGGCCTGCTCGGTCTGCTGCACCTGGCCTTCACGTTCTCCGGCACGAACTTCGATCCGCGCGATGCCAACGTCGCGCGCGCGATGCGGTCGAGTTCGCCGCGCCTGACCCGCGACACGACGATGTGGAAGGCCTGGATCGGCTTCAACGCGAGCCACAGCCTGGGCGCCATCCTGTTCTCGCTGGTCTACCTGATGCTCGCCGCGATGCACATGGACGTGCTGCGCCGCTCGCCCACCTTCGTGTGGCTGGCCGGCATCGCGAGCGCCGCCTACGTCGTGCTCGCGCTGCGCTACTGGTTCCGGATTCCGCTGGCGGCGACGGCGATCGCGACCAGCTGCTTCGTCGCCGGGGCCGTCACGATGTCGCTGGGGTACTGAGCCGGTCGGCGCGACGGGGGCACCATGCCCCGTGCTATAACCGCCGCCGCGGGGAACCAGCAGCGGCCGCGTCGAGCGCTGCATCGATTGATGACCGGGCCCACCCGGCATGCGACAGGCAGCACGCTCTCAGCGAATGAAAAAAGGTTTCTACACCATCATGTCGGCGCAGTTCTTCAGCTCGCTGGCTGACAACGCGTTGCTGGTGAGCGCCATCGAACTGTTGAAGACCTCTCACGCGCCCACCTGGCAGGTGCCGGCGCTGAGTCCGATCTTCGCGCTGTTCTATGTGATCCTCGCGCCCTTCCTCGGCGCGTTCGCCGACGCCGTGCCGAAGGGGCGGGTGATGTTCGCGTCGAACGCGATCAAGGTGATCGGCTGCCTGATGATGCTGTTCGGCAGCCATCCGCTGATCTCCTACGCGATCGTCGGCCTGGGCGCCGCCGCCTACTCGCCGGCCAAGTACGGCATCCTGACCGAGCTGCTGCCGAACTCGCAGCTGGTCAAGGCCAACGGCTGGATCGAGGGGCTGACCATCCTGTCGATCATCCTGGGCCTGCTGCTCGGCGGCCAGCTGGTCGGCCATGCGATCGCGGCGCACCTGCTCGCCTTCGACCTGCCGCTGGTCGACACCGGCATCAACACCCCCCCCGAAGCGGCGATCTCGATCATCGTCTTCCTGTACGTCGTCGCCGCGCTCTTCAACCTGCGCATCCCGCGCACCGAGGCGCCGCTGCAGCCGCTCTCGCACAGCGTCGTCGAGCTGGTGCGCGATTTCTCCAGCTGCAATGCCCGCCTGTGGAGCGACAAGCTGGGCCAGATCTCGCTGTCGACGACCACGCTGTTCTGGGGCGTCTCGGGCAACCTGCGCGTGATCGTGTTCGCCTGGGCCGCCGCGGCGCTCGGCTACACGACCACGCAGGCCTCGACGCTGGCCGGCGTGGTGGCGCTGGGCACCGCGGTCGGTGCGATCGCGGCATCGGTGCGGGTGCGGCTCGACCAGGCGACCAACGTGATCCCGCTCGGCATCATGATGGGCGTGCTGGTGATCGGCCTGAACTTCATCCACAACGTCTGGATGGCCGCTCCCTTCCTGGTGATCCTCGGCGCGATCGGCGGCTACCTGGTGGTGCCGATGAACGCGCTGCTGCAGCACCGCGGGCACAACCTGATGGGCGCCGGCCGCTCGATCGCGGTGCAGAACTTCAACGAGCAGGCCTGCATCCTCGGGCTCGGCGCGTTCTACACTGGCATGACGAAGTTCGGCATGTCGGCCTTCGCGTCGATCACGGTGTTCGGCCTGGTCGTCGCCGGCACCATGTGGCTGATCCGCCGCTGGCATGCGCGCAACCTGGTCGTCTACCGCGACGAGGTCGATCACCTGCTCGCCCTCGCCCGCAGCGACAAGCATTGAACCTGACGCCCGCAGCCGCCGGCCGCGACGCACGAACCGCCCCCGGCTTTCTCCCCGCGCTCGCCCTCGGCTTCAACGCGCTGGTGTGGGGCGTCTCGTGGTGGCCGTTCCGCGAGCTGCAGGCGCTCGGCCTGCACCCGCTGTGGGCCACCGTGCTGGTCTACGCGGTCGCGGTGCTGCTGATCGTCGCGACGCGCCGCCGCGCCCTCGGCACGCTGCTGCGCACGCCGAGCCTGTGGCTGCTGATGCTGGCGTCGGGCACCACCAATGCGGCCTTCAACTGGGCGATGGTGATCGGCGACGTGGTGCGCGTCGTGCTGCTGTTCTACCTGATGCCGCTGTGGACGGTGCTGCTGTCGCGGCTGGTGCTGAAGGAGGCCTTCACGCCGACCACCGCGCTGCGCATCGCGCTGGCCCTGGCCGGCGCCTTCATCGTGCTGAAACCGGCCGGCGCAGGCGTCGCGTTGCCGTTGCCGCAATCGCTGCCGGACTGGCTCGCCCTGCTCGGCGGCTTCTCGTTCGCGCTCAACAACGTGATGCTGCGCCACCAGGCGCACCGGCCGGAAGAGGCGCGCGCGCTCGCGATGTTCACCGGCGGCGTGCTGGTGGCCGGCACGCTGGCAACCACGCTCGCGTCGCAGGCGCTGATGCCCTGGTTGCCGGCGCCGCACACCGGCTGGCTGCTTGCCGTCGGCGCGCTGAGCCTCGCGTTCCTCGCCAGCAACCTCGCGCTGCAGTACGGCGCCTCGCGGCTGCCGGCCAACGTCACGTCGGTCGTGATGCTGTGCGAGGTGGTGTTCGCGACGCTGTCGGCCGTCGCGCTCGGCGCCGGCACGCTGACGCCGACCGTGCTGGCGGGCGGCGCGCTGATCCTCGCGGCCGCGCTGCTGTCGGCCTTCGAAAACTCGCGCTGATCACTGCAGCGTGCGCGTCCCCGGCAGGCTGAAGACTTCCACCGGCGACTGCGGCGCATGGCAGGCCGCGCCGGCGTCGCGCGTGCAGCCGGCCATCACGGCCCAGCGTTCGTGCAGGTGCCACAGCACGCAGCGGCAATCGCCCGACAGCTGCGGGTGCCCGGCCAGCAGCGCGAGGTTGTGCGCGATCTTCTCGCCCATCCCCGCCCGGTGCGCCGGGTCGCTGGCGGCCTGCAGGTACTGGCTGTAGCCGGTCATCAACGCGAGTGTTCCCGCCAGCATCGCCTCGACGCCGGGCATGTGGTGTTCTTCGACGAGCAGGTCCATGCGACGCTATCCTCGACAGTGGCAATGGACAGATGCTACTCCAAATGCGAATCATTCTCAAATGGAGTGTATCGAATCACCCTGCGGCAGGGGCGACGAAGTCGGGATCGAGCTGGCGCAGCGTCTGCAGGAATTCGGGGTCCATCAGCGGCTTGGCCAGGTAGGCATCGCTGCCGGCCAGCGAGGTGCGCACCCGTTCAGACGCGGCGGCCTGCCCGGTGATCAGCACGATGCGCGGCCCGCCGGCCGACTGGCGGGCGGTCTGCTTCATGAACTGGCACAGCTGCAGGCCGTCCATCGGGCTGTCCGGGCCGAGCGCGATGTCGATGAAGGCGAGCGCGAAGCTGTGCGTCGTCATGCGATCGAGCGCCTGCGTGCTGTTGCGTGCCAGGTGCACCCGGTAGCCCAGGCGCATCAGCCGCACCTGCAGGAACTTGAGCGCGATGCGGCTGTCGTCGACGACCAGCACGTCCTTCGCGACACGTCCGCCGGCAACCGCGGCGACATCGAACGCGGCGACGTCGGAGGCGACCCAGTCGGCCTGCGGCGGCTCGTCGAGCAACGCAAGGCGCTGTTCGAGCAGCAGGTCGAGTTCGCGCACGATGCGGGTCGGCTCGATCGGGCGAGGCAGGTGCGCCGCCGCGCCGGCGGGCGCCCGGGCACCGACGAAGACCGTGTCGGCCAGCCGCCCGGCTGCACTCACGGCGGCGACCGCGGCCGGCTGGTCGGCATCGGCGATCACGAAATCGGCCTCGGCCAGGTCGGCGGCAGGCTCGTAGGCCGGTGCGCGCTGCTCGGCCAGGCGCAGGAACGACTGCACGCCCTCGCGCTCGAAATCGCTGAATCCCTGCAACGCCACCGAATAACGCATGCGGATGCGCTCGGCCATCGTGTGCTCCCTGGTGTTGGTATGACGGGGATGTTGGGCGCGGCCGCCTGACGCGTCAAGGTGCGCGTCAGGCGCGCCCGGAATGGAATGCCGTGCTGCTGCGTACACTGCCCTGCCCCCCTCCACGACATCCCCAGCCCCAGCCAGGAGATCCCGCATGAATCGATCGATCCTCGTCCTCGCCACCGTGGCCGGCCTCGCCGCTGCGTTTCCCGCGGCCGCCCAGTTCGCCAAGCCCGAAGACGCGGTCAAGTACCGCAAGGGCGCCTTCACCGTGATGGCGGCGCACTTCGGCCGCGTCGCCGCGATGGCCAACGGGCGCATCCCGTTCGACGCCAAGGCCGCCGCCGAGAACGCCGAGATCGCGACGATGGTGTCCAAGCTGCCGTTCGCCGGCTTCATCGACGGCACCGACAAGGGCGAGACCCGGGCCAAGCCGGAGATCTGGACCGAGCAGGACAAGTTCAAGGCCGCCGCGACGAAGATGCAGGACGCGATGGAGAAGCTGAACGTCGCGGCCAAGTCCGGCAACGTCGACACGTTGAAGGCCGCGGCCGGAACCGTCGGCCAGGCCTGCAAGGGCTGCCACGACACCTACCGCAAGGAGTGAGCGGCGTGCGGCCGTGCGGCCGCCGGGTGCGGGAGGCCATCCGCTACCATTCGGGGTTGCCTTCACGAGCCTGCTTCGAATGACCGTGCCCCGAATGACTGCGCCCCGTTTGCGAGCCGCGCGCGTCCTCGCGCTCCTGCTTCCGTTGCATGCCGGACTGGCCGTGGCCGCCGACGAACAGCCGCCCGGCGGCTCGTTCACCACCCCGGCCTATGCCACCGCTGCCAGCGCCCCCGCGACCGGCAATGCGCTGCGCAATGTCCCGGCGGCCGGGCAGCAACCCGCAGCGCGCGACGGCGACGATGCGGCGGCCCGGCTGCGCAACCTGCCGCCGCCGAAGCCGAGCGAGTTCCAGAAGTTCGTCGAGGCCGCCACCGGTCGCCAGCTGCAGCCCTTCGGCAGCAACTTCTTCGCCGAGGCCTCGCGCGCGATCCAACCGGTCGACAACGTGCCGGTCGCGGCGGACTACACCGTCGGCCCCGGCGACGAGGTGCTGGTGAGGGCCTGGGGCTCGATCGACGTCGACTACCGCAGCACCGTCGACCGCAACGGCCAGCTGAACCTGCCGAAGGTCGGCAGCTTCACGGTCTCGGGCATCAAGGCGTCCGAGCTCGAGGCGCAGTTGCGTGCACAGATCGGCCGGCTCTACCGCAACTTCAACCTCAGCGTGTCGCTGGGCAAGCTGCGCGGCTTGAAGGTGTTCGTCGTCGGTCCGGCCCGCCTGCCGGGCGTCTACACGGTGCCGAGCCAGGCCACGATGCTGTCGGCCGTGGTGGCCGCCGGCGGCCCGGGCCCGAACGGTTCGATGCGCCGGGTGCAGCTGCGCCGCGACAACCAGCTGGTGTCCGAACTCGACATCTACGATTTCCTGGTGCAGGGCGACAAGTCCAAGGACCTGCAGCTGCTGGCCGGCGACGTTCTGGTGTTCCAGCCGGTCGGGCCGCGCGTCGCGCTGAGCGGTGCCCTCGACAACGCGGCCATCTACGAACTGAAGGGCACGCAGGAGCCCGTCAGCGAGCTGCTGCGCTACGCGGGCGGCTCACCGGTGCTGACCAACCCGAACCGCGTGCAGCTCGAGCGCATCGACGCGGCGCAGGGATCGGCCGCGCGCTATGTCGAGGACTTCAAGCTCGACACCACCGGCCTGCAGCGGCCGCTGCGCGACGGCGACATCGTGACGTTGCTGACGATCTCGCCGAAGTTCGCGAACGCGGTCACGCTGAAGGGCCACGTGGCACAGCCGCTGCGCTATGCGTTCACGCCGGGCATGCGCATCCGTGACCTGATCCCGGACAAGGAAGCGCTGATCTCGCCGGATTTCTACCGGCGCAAGAACCTGCTGGTGCAGGTCCTCCCCGATGACGATGACGTGCTGCTCGAAGAGGCCCAGCAGCGGTCGGCCCGCAGTGCGGTCACTGCCGTCGGTGCCCCTCGCTCCGGCGCGACGGGCAATGCCGCCGACACGAACGCTGGCACCGGCACGGACACGCTGCCGATCGTCACGGCCGCCAACGATCCCAATGCCGTGCGCGATCCGAATCGCTTCCCGCTCAGCGAAGGCGAGCGCGCGCGGCGTCGCATGGACCGCCTGGCGRCCGCCGAATCGAAGCGCACGCCGGCCACGCTGTTCGACGAGCTGAACTGGGACTACGCCGTCATCGAACGGCTCAGCGACAAGGACCTGAGCACGCAGGTGATCCCGTTCAACCTCGGCAAGGCCGTGCTGCAGGGCGATCCGGACAACAACGTCGAGCTGAAGGCCGGCGATGTCGTCACCATCTACAGCCAGAAGGACATCCGCGTGCCGGTGGCCAAGCAGACCCGGCTGGTCTCGGTGGAAGGCGAGGTCGGCGCACCCGGCGTGTACCAGCTGCTGCCCGGCGAAACCCTCGGCCAGCTGATCACGCGGGCCGGTGGCTTCACGCCGCAGGCCTACGTGTATGGCCTGGAGTTCAGCCGCGAGGAGACCCGCAAGCGCCAGCGCGAGAACCTGCAGGCCGCCATCGTCCGCCTGGAAGTGCTGTCGGCGCAGCAGGCCGCGCGCGAGGCGGCCAACCGGCGCGACGAGCAGGCCGGCGCGACGGCGATCAGCTCGGCCGCGACGCAGGCGCAGATGGCCCGCCTCAGCCGCGTGCAGCCGAACGGCCGCGTCGCGCTCGAACTCTCGCCCGACACGAACTCGGTGAGCCAGTTGCCGGACGTGCCGCTGGAGAACGCCGATCGCATCGTGGTGCCCAGCCGGCCCGGCTTCGTGACGGTGGCCGGCGCCGTCGTCAACAACAACGCCTTCCTGTGGAAGCCCAACCGCACGGTGGGCGACTACGTGAAGCTGGCCGGCCTGGACGAGGCCGCCGAGCCGTCCAACATGTTCGTGCTGCGCGCCGACGGCACCGTCAGCCATGCGAACGAACGCCGCGGCTGGTTCGGAAGCCTCGAGTCGCAGCCGCTGCAGCCGGGCGATGCGGTCGTGGTGCCGAACCAGCTCGACTACGAGAGCTGGGGCCGTGCCGCGATGCGCAACCTGAAGGACTTCTCGCAGATCTTCTACCAGTTCGGCCTCGGTGCGGCCGCCATCAAGACCTTGCGCGGGGACTGAGCGATGAGCGCCATCGACAACCCCGAAGTTCTTTCCCCCACCCTCGACGAGCCGGAGGACGACGGGCCTTCGATCGGCCTGATGGACCTGCTGGTGTGGCTCGGCGACGGCAAGCGCTGGGTGGCGGGCGCGACCGCGGTCGCTGCCGTGGGCGCCATCATCGCGTCGCTGCTGATGGCGAACATCTATACCGCCCGAGCCACGTTGCTGGCGCCGGGCTCGCAGCAGCAGAGCGGCTCGGCCGCCGCCCTGGCGGCCCTCGGCTCGCTGGGCGGCCTGGCCGGAGGCATCGCCGCGAAGACCCCCGACGAGCTCTACGTGAGCCTGCTCAAGAGCGACAGCGTCCAGCGCGCGCTGGCGAGCCGCTTCAACCTGATGCAGCGCTACGAAGCCAAGACCTACGACGGCCTGCGCAAGGCGATGGCCGTCCACATCCGGATCAGTTCGGACAAGAAGTCCGGCGTGCTGACGGTGGAAGTCGACGACGAGGAGGYGCAGTTCGCTGCCGACCTCGCCAACGCGCATGCAGCCGAAGTGACCAAGCTGCTCGGCCGCCTCGCGGTGTCCGAAGCGCAGCAGCGGCGCGTGTTCTTCGAGCAGCAGCTGAAGGACACGAAGGAGAACCTCGTCCAGGCCGAGCAATCGTTGCGCTCCGTGCAGGAGAAATCGGGGATGGTCGTGCTGGACAAGCAGGCCGAGGCCATCATCGCCGGCGTCGCCCAGCTGAAGGCGCAGATCGCCGAGCGCGAAGTGCGGTTGCGCGTGATGCGAACCGGCGCGACGTCCGAGAACCCGGACGTGCAGCGCCTGAACTCCGAACTGGCCGGCCTGCGGGCCGAACTGGCGCGCATGGAGTCGGCGCCGACGGGCCCCCCGAGCGGCAGCATCGACATCCCGGTCGGCAAGCTGCCGGGCGCGGCGGTCGACTACATCCGCGCCCGGCGCGAGGTGAAGTTCCAGGAGACATTGCTCGAGAGCATGCTCCGGCAGTTCGAGATCGCGAAGCTGGACGAGGCGAAGGAAGGCCCGGCACTGCAGCAGGTGGACGTGGCACAGGCGCCCGATCGGAAATCGAAGCCGGCCCGCGCGATCATCGTGCTGACGACGGTACTGCTGACCTTCCTCGGTTCTTCGCTGTTCGTCATCTGGCGCCGCTACGGCGCGCTGATGCGTGCGCACGATCCGTCGCGCGCTGCGGCCTGGCAGGCCATCCGCCAGGCGTGGCGCTGGCGCCGCGCCTGAGGGGGCTCTTCAGAGCGCCAGCTCGCCGCGGATGCAGCTGACGCTGTGCCCGCCGACCCACACCTGGCCGTCGACCTGCGCGATGTGCACCCGCCCGGCCCGGCCGAGCCGGGTACCTTGCGCAGCGACGTAGCGGGCCGGCGCCACGCCGGCCCCGATCAGCCACTGCGCGAGGCTCGCGTTCAGGCTGCCGGTGACCGGGTCTTCCGGGATGCCGATCGGCGCCGCGAAGCCGCGCACCTCGAACTGGCAGGGCCCGCCGGCCGCATGCGGCCCGATCACGCCGACCTTGGCCAGCGACTTCAGCGCCGCGTGGTCCGGCTCCAGCGCGAGCACCGTGTCGGCGGCGTCGAGCAGCAGGCCCAGCCAGCGCGGGCCGTTGTCGAGCCACTGCGCCTGCCGCACCTGCTCGCGGCGCAGGCCGAGCGCGGCCAGCACCGGCAGCAACCCGGCCTCGGCGATCGGCTCGCGGCGCAGCGGCGGCGCCGCAAAGGCCGCGCGCTCGCCGTCGAGCCGGATGTCGACCCGGCCGACGCCGCACTGCTGCACGACGGCACCGGGCGTCTTCGGCACGCCGCCGGCCTCGAGCCAGGCGTGGCAGCTGCCGAGCGTCGGGTGACCGGCGAACGGCAGCTCGCCGCCCGGCGTGAAGATGCGCACCCGGTAGTCGGCCAGCGGGTCGGTGGGCTGCAGCAGGAAGGTCGTCTCCGACAGGTTGGTCCAGCGCGCGAAGGCCTGCATCTGCGCATCGTCCAGCGCATCGGCGCCGTGCACGACGGCCAGCGGGTTGCCCTTCAGCGCGACATCGGTGAACACATCGACCTGAGCGAATGCGAAGCGCGTCATGCCGCCTCCTTCAGCGCCTCGGCCAGCGCGCGGATGCCGCGCTCGATCTGCTCGGGCGACACGGTGACGAACGACAGCCGCATCGTGTTCGCCTGCGCGTGCTCGGCGAAGAAGGCCGCGCCCGGCACGAAGGCCACGCCCTTGGCGACGGCCTTCGGCAGCAGCGCGATCGCATCGGTGCCGGCCGGCAGCTCGACCCAGAAGAACATGCCGCCGCTCGGCACCGTCCAGCGGCAGCCGGTGGGCATGTGGGCCTCGAGCGCGGCCCGCATCGCATCGCGCTGCGCCTTGTAGCGCGCGCGGATGGTCGGCACGTGCGTGTCGAGGAAGCCGTCGCGGATCACCTCGTGCACCACGCGCTGGTTGAAGCCCGGCGTGTGCAGGTCGGCCGCCTGCTTGGCCTGCAGCAGCTTCGGCACCAGCGGCGCGGGTGCCACCACGTAGCCCAGGCGCAGGCCCGGGGCCAGCACCTTCGAGAACGAGCCGAGGTAGACCGTGCCGTCGGGCCAGCGCGCAGCCAGCGGCGGCGGCGGCGCGGCGTCGAACCACAGGTCGCCGTACGGGTTGTCCTCGACCAGCGGCAGGTTCAGCGCCTGCGCCCGCGCGACGACCGCGGCCCGGCGCGCCTCGCTCATGCAGCGGCCGCTCGGGTTCTGGAAGTTCGGCAGCAGGTACAGGAAGCGCGCGCCTTCGGCGCTGTGCAGCGCCTCGGGCAGCGGGCCGTCGTCATCGCAGTCGACCGCCGTGAAGACCGGCTCGTAGGGCGCGAACGCCTGCAGCGCGCCGAGGTAGGTCGGCGATTCGACGGCGACGCGGCTGCCCGGGTCGACCAGCACCTTGCCGACCAGGTCGAGCCCCTGTTGCGAGCCGGTGGTGATCAGCACCTGCGCCGCGTCGACCTGCTGGCCGTGGCCGCGCAGCATCGCGGCGACCCACTCGCGCAGCGCCGGCAGGCCTTCGCTGGAGGCGTACTGCAGCGCTTCGCGCGGGGTGTCGCGCAGCACGCGGGTGGTGGCCTCGCGCATCGCCTCGACCGGGAAGCCGTCGGGCGACGGCAGCCCGCCGGCCAGCGAGATGATGCCGGGCTGTTCGGTCACCTTCAGGATCTCGCGGATGATCGACGGGTTCATGCGGTGGGCGCGCTGCGCGAGCTGCCAGGGGGTGCGCGAGGTCATGCGGAGTTCCTTGAGGACGTGGCGGGAGAGGTGACGGGAGGCGAGGCGGTGGAAGCCGGGTGTGTCGGCATCTTGCGCCCGATGAACACGGTGGCGATCACCGCGAGCGAGAACAGCACGGTCGTCGCGGACAGGTGCTCGCCGAGCACCGGCACCGCGAACAGCAGCGTCAGGAAGGGCTGCACCAGCTGCACCTGGCTGACCCGCAGCGTACCGCCGAGCGCGAGCCCGCGGTACCACGCGAAGAAGCCGAGCCACATCGAGAACAGCGTGACATAGCCGAAGCCGACCCAGGCACCGCCGTGCACCGGCTGCGCCGGCCAGGTCCAGGCCATCAGCGGCAGCGTGAACGGCATGCTGATCACGAGCACCCAGCAGATCACGTGCTCGGCCTGCAGTTGCCGCGACAGGTGGGCGCCGGCCACATAGCCGATCGACCCGCTGACCACCGCCAGCAGCAGCACGCCGTCGGCCCATTGCAGGCCACCGCCGGACTGGACCGCGAAAGCCAGCACCAGCGCGCAGCCGACCGCGGCACAGGCCCAGAACCCGATCGACGGGCGCTGCCGGAAGAACACCGCCGCCGCGATCGCGGTGCCCAGCGGCAGCACGCCGGTGATCACCGCGGCATGCATCGCATCGACCTCGCGCAACCCGAGGCCGAGGAACAGCGGGAAGCCGACCACCGTGCCGGCGGCGCTAACGGCGAGCGCCGACCACTGCGCGCCGCGCGGCCGCGGTGCCTGCGTGAGCATCAGATAGACCAGGCTCAGCACGCCGGCCAGCGCGGCGCGCCCGGCCACGACGAACAGCGGCGACAGCTGCGGGTCGGCCGCCGGCCCGACGGCCAGCCGCGTCATCGGCGTCGTCAGCGCGAAGATCGCGACCCCGAGGAAGCCCAGCCACAACCCTTTGCGTTCTTGGTCCATGCGGCAGTCTAGCGGCGGCAACCAGCACAGAGCCAGTACACTGGACCACCTCAGCTCGCACGCTGTATTGGTCGCTTCGCCAGCACATGAGCCCGCCAATGAATCCTCTAGCGCCCCTGCACCCCCTGTCCCGCCATGCCGATGCCACGCTGACCGAGCAGCTGTCGGGCCGCTTCGCCG
>NZ_JBFUFP010000039.1:0-15462 GCF_056403375.1 Rhizobacter sp. P2_H2 | reverse complement strand
CCCCCAGCCCATTCCCTCACCCGCCGCGACGCGCTAACACCGGCAAGCGAAAAATCAACGCCAGCGCTTTACGCCACTCAAGCTCGACAGATAGATCCAGGTCCGCCAGGCAATGAACGCCGGCGCCCACAGGATGTCGAGAAAGGTCTTCACCGGCACGCCGCTCAGCAGGTTGCCGGCGATGAAGTACAGCAGGTAGGCCGGCAGCAGCGCGAAGGCCAGCACGAACTGCCACGACGCCAGCCCGCAGACAGCAGCCGCCACGACGATCGCGACGAACAGCAGGCTCAGCTGCACCGCATGCGAAGGCAGCAGGAAGTCGATCAGCAGGTTCAGCGCCGCACCATCGCCGCTCGCACGGAAGCGTGCCCACAGCGCTCGCACGCTGCGCCCGACGATGGCCGATCGACCACCCGCCCAGCGCCTGCGCTGCGCAGCCGCTTCCTTCGCCGTCTCCGGGATCACGCTCGACGCGCGTGCATGCTCCAGCCAGTGCACCCGCTGGCCGCTGCACACCAGCTTCACCAGCATCTCCTGGTCCTCGACCATCGTGTCCGAATGCCAGGGCATGCGCTGCAGCACGTCGCGCCGGAACACCATGCCGTGGCCGCGCAGGTTGCAGCTCCAGCCGGTCTGGCTGCGCGCCAGTTCCTCCAGCCGGTTCTCCACCACCGCGTTCATGTAGTTCAGCCGCGAGAACAGCGTCGCCTGCCAGTTGTGCACGCCGACCCGGCCCTGCAGCACCGGATGGCCTTCGTGCAGCCCGGCCGCCGCCTGCTGGAAGAACTGCGTGTCGACGACATTGTCCGCATCGAAGAAGGCCACCGCATCGAGCGCATCACCATGCTTCGCCTCGAGCGTCGTGATGCCCTCGGCCAGGCTCGCGGTCTTGCCGCGCGCACCGCTCTGGCGGTCCAGGCAGTCGAAGCCGGCGGCACGGATCTCGGCCACCGTCGCATCGCTGCAGTGGTCGGCCATGAACAGGATCGCCAACTGCTCGCGCGGGTAGTCCACCCGCGCCAGCGAGGCGAACAGCGGCCCGAGCACGCCTTCCTCGTTGTGCGCCGGCACCAGCACGCCGAAGCGCTTGTCGCGCCGCGGCGCGAGCGGCGCCGGCGCGCGCACGCCCCACAGCCCGCGCACTGCCTGGTACAGGAAGATTGCCGCCACCACCAGCACCAGCGCGCTCGCGGCCAGCGCCGCGACAACCCACAGCGCGTGCATCATGCGGCGCTCCCTGCGGCCGGCGCCGGCGTGCCGGGCCGCGCGAGCCCGTCCTCGTAGATCGCCACCATGCGCTTCATCCGCGCATCGAACAGGAAGCCGTCGCGCACCTTCGTGACCGCCGCCGTGCCCATCGCCGCGCGCCGCACCGGGTCGCCGAGCAGCGCTGCCAGCGACTCGGTGAAACGCGCCAGGTCACCCGGCGGCACCAATAGCCCGTCGACGCCGTCGCTGATCACCTCGGGGATGCCGCCCACCGCCATCGCGACGCCGGGCACGCCGTGCAGCATCGCCTCCAGCAGCACGTTCGGCAGGCCTTCGCGCAGCGAGGCCATCGCCAGCAGGTCGAGTGCCGGGTAGATCGCCGGCAGGTCGTTGCGGTGGCCGAGCAACCGCACCGTGTCGCCCAGCTTCAGCTGCGCCACCTGGGCCTCGATGTCCGCGCGCTGCACGCCTTCGCCGGCGATCAGGAAGCGCGCCTTCGGAAAACGCGGCGCGAGCTGCGCGGCCGCATCGACGAACAGCCGGTGTCCCTTCTCGATGCCCAGCCGCCCGATGATCGCGACGACCTGCGCGTCGTCGTCCAGCCCGAGCGCCGCGCGCGCATCACTGCGTGCTTGTGCGCCCTGCGCCTGGTACGAACTCCGGATCGCGTTGTGCACGACGGTGATCTTGCGATCCGGCACGCCGGCCGCGACGGCGAGCTGCCGGTAGCTCTGCGACACGCAGACCACGCGATCGAAGAAGCGCCACAGGAAGGCCTGCAGCCGCTCGTACAGCCGCACTTTCGCGTTCTCCGAGGTCCAGCCGTGGGCGGTCGTGAGGGCCGTCACCTTGGCGCGGCGTGCGGCCAGCAGCGTGTACAGGTCGGCCTTGTAGCCGTGGCTGTGCGCCACGGTGCCGGGCTGCGCGGCGAGCTGCGCGGCGAGCGTGCGGATGGCGCCCAGGTCGAGCTTGCCGGCCGAAGGAATGCACTCGTAGTCGATGCCGGCCTCGCGCACCTTGCGCGAGATCGGCGTGTCGTCGGTGTTCCAGAGGTTGATGATGCGGGCGTGCCAATCGCTGCCGCGCAGTGCGAGGCATTCGTTGATCACGGTCTTCTCGGGGCCGAACACGTCGTCGGCACTGATGATGTGGATGAGGGTCTTCACACGGTCTCCAGGACGCCGAAGCGCAGGCCGGCTGCGCGGGCGTTGTCCAGCAAGCGCGGCAGGGCCTGCGCGGTCACCGGGGTGTCGTCATGGAACAGCAGGATGTCGCCGTCCGTCAGGGCTTGCGGCGTGACGCGCGCTTCGAGTTCGGACGCCTGCTGCACGAACGAGTCGCGGGTCTCGAACGACCACATCACGATCTTCACGCGGTTCAGCAGGCACCAGACGATGCGCAGCACCGACAGCTCGCCGTACGCCGGCCGGTAGCTGCGCAGCCGCACGCCGAAGCGCGCAGCCACCTCACGCATGCGGCGCAGGTCGTCGAGCTGCTCGCGCCAGCTCATGTCGCTGCAGTGCCGGTGGGTGAAGCCGTGCAGCGCGATCGCATGGCCGCGCTCGCGCACCTCGGCCACCAGCGCCGGGTGGCGTTCCATCTCCTGCCCGATCATGAAGAAGGTGGCCTTCACGCCGCCGCGCTCCAGCGCATCGAGCACCTGCGGCGTGACCACCGGGTGCGGGCCGTCGTCGAAGCTCAGGTACAGGCCCGGCGCATCGCCGCGGTAGCGCAGCACCGGGCTCAGCAGCTTGCGCAGCAGCGCCTTGATCACTGCAGGCCTCCGGCATAGATCTGCAGGTAGCGCTGGGCGGCGCTCTCCAGCGAGAAGGCCTCGCGCTGGCGCTGGGTGGCGGCGCGGCCGAGCGTGGCGCGGCGGCTCGCATCCTGCAGCAGCGTCAGCATCGCCTCGGCGAACGCGGCCTCGTCGCCGTCGGGCACCAGCAGGCCGCTCTCGCCTTGCAGCACGGTCTCGGGAATGCCGCCGACCTGCGTGCCGATGACCGGCAGCCCGGCGCGCATCGCCTCGAGGATCGCGATCGACACGCCTTCGTAGTGCGACGACATCAGGAACACATCGGCGGCCGCGAGCAGCTCGGCCACGTCGTTGCGGAAGCCGAGGAACTCGACGCGAGACGCCACGCCGAGCGAGGCGGCCAGCGCCTCGAGGGCCGGGCGGTCGGGCCCGTCGCCAACCAACTGCAGCCGCGCATCGGGCCGCGAAGCTGCGACACGCGCGAACGCGCGAACCATCATCGCGTGGTTCTTCACCGCCGCCATGCGCCCGACGGTGATGAAGGTGGTGCCGCGGCGTTCGCCCTGCAGCGACACGCGTTCGTCGATGCCGTTGTGCACCGTCTCGACGCGGCGCGCGTCGATGCCGATGTTCTCGACGACGTAGCTCTGGATCGAATGCGAGACGGTGACGATGCGCTGGTGCCAGCGCGCCGCGAAACGCTCCAGTCGGTGGCGCAGCGCGAGCTTCAGGCGCGGGATGAGGCGGCGGCCGTAGTCCTGGTAGTTGCCGTGCACCGTGTGGACCAGCGGCACGCCGGCAAGCCGGGCGGCGAGCGCCGATTCGAGGTACACGCCCCACAAGTGCGAATGCATCACGTCGAAGCCCTGTTCGCGCACCAGCCGTGCAAGGCGCCACGGCACGGTCAGGTCGTTGCCCTCGCCCTTGCCGAGCGAGAACACCTGCACGCCGTCGCCCAGGCGCTGGGCCAGTTCGCCGCTGTGCTTGACGCAGCAGACGGCGGGCTGGCAGCGGCCCTTGGTGGCGGCGACGAGGTCGACGACGACCTTCTCGGCGCCGCCGAAGTCCAGGGTCTCGATAACGTGCAAGACCTTCATGGTCCGCTGGCCGCCAGCATCCGTTCGCCCTGAGCTTGTCGAAGGGTCGGACTGAGCCTGTCGAAGGCCGGTTGACGCTGCACCGGCTCCTGTGCCGCGCTGCGGCGACAACCCTTCGACACGGGCCCTCGACAAGCTCGGTCCCTGCTCTGGGCGAACGGTTGATCGGCTCATGCTGCCACCTCTTCCCGCAGAGAAGACGACTTCACCGGCTCGTTCTTGCACAGGCGTTCGATCTGTTGATACATCTCCCAGGCTGTCACGTAGTGCAGCGAGAACCCGGGTCGGTCGCGGAAGCGCTTCGCCAGTTCGGTCCACATGCGCTGCATGCCGCCGTCGAGCAGCGCGCCTGCGGTGCGTTCCTCGGCACCGTGCGTATGAACCTTGATGAACAGGTGGTTCTCCACGCCCTCGATGCCGATGGCCGCCTGCTCCCACAGCGCGACGCGCGCCGCCGTCGGCAAGGCATCGGCCGAGATCTCGCTCGATTCGATGCGCGGCATGATGCCGGCCTTGCGGTCGCTCCAGTTCAGCGCCAGCGGGCCCTGCACCATCAGCAGCTCCTTGTCCTGCAGCCACTCGCCCACGCGCGCGTCGCGGCCGTGGTCGTGCGATTTGCAGCAGCCCGCTTCGCCATGCGCGAAATAGATCGAATTGATCTTGCTCGTCTGCGTGTCGCTCGGCGCCGACGGCAGCGTCATGTCCATGCGGCATCCGGTCTCGTGCAGCACGTCGAGCTCGTTGTTCACGCCGCACCAGCGGCCGTCCGGGCGCGAGTTGTCCAGCGCCCAGTTGCCATGGATGAAGGCATACAGCACCTGGCCCGTCACCGGATCCTTGCGCAGCAGGCCATGCCGCTCGTTCAGCAGCCTGGTGAAACCCGTCAGCGTCCTGCGCAGGTTCTCGGCCGTGTCGTTGTCGTGGTGCAGGTGCACCTCCACGTCGCCGAAACCGCGTTTGCACAGGTCGGCCAGCTGGTCGAGGATCACCTCGTCGTACTCCTCCTCGGGGTAGAAGAACGAATGCTGCGGATGCCGGCCGTTGCTGTCGGTGTGCTCCGACGCGATCTTCGGGTAGCGGTCCATCCAGCGGTCGACGCGTGCGCGTGCGGTGGCCAGATCCGGCTTGTGCCAGAACGGCTCGTAGTGGTCGGCGAAGCAGAAGTGCACATGCGTGTGCGGCGCACTGCGCCCACGCAGCCGGCGCGGCCACTGCTTCAGGTAGCTGGCGATCCACAGATCCATGTGGCGCGAACGCAACAGGCGCCAGAACACGCCGGCACCGGCGGCAACGAGGATGAGAAGGATGATGGCGACGATCATCGCTGTGCCTTTCGCCAGCTCGTGCCCTGCTTGCCGGTCACGAAACGCACGAAGCCCAGCAGCGCCGCCAGGTTCATCGTGCAGAAGTAGAACGGCACGTACAGCGCCGTCGGCAGCGGCCCGCGGCGCAGCCGCAGCCAGCCGGCCCACGCGGTGCCGTAGAACAGCAGCTGCAAGGCCACCAGCACCTGGTACGCGACGACGCCATTCGCCGCCAGCCACAGCGAGCCGATGGCGATCGCCACCAGGAACAGCGGCACCAGGTAGCGCAGCACCTTGTGCGACAGGTACGCGAGCGCGAACCACGACAGCGGCGGCAGCAGCCGGCGCCATTGCTGCGCGATGGTCTGGAAGCCGCCCGCCACCATGCGCACCTTCACGAAGAAGTCGTCCTCGATGCGGATCGATGCGTACTCGGTCGAGCGCGCCGCCGGCTCGTACAGGATGCGCTTGCGCTGGTCGACGATGTCGAAGGTGATCTGCGCGTCGTCGTTGATGATGTGCTCGGCGATCGGCCGCCACAGCCCGCGGCGCATCGCGAAGATCTCGCCGTCGGCATTGGTGATCGAGCCGATCCGCCCCTCGGCCAGCTTGATCGCCGATTCATAGCGCCAGTACAGGCCGTCGCCGACGCTGCTCTCGCGGTCGCCGGCCTCGCGGATCTGCTTGACGCCGCACACGCCGCCCACCGCCGGGTCGGCGAAGTGCCGCACCAGCGCCTTCAGCGCATCACGGTTGAAATCATTGTTGGCGTCGGAGAACACCACGATCTCGCCGGTGGCGGCCGCGACGCCGCGGTTCAGCGCCGCCGTCTTGCCGCGCCGCGGCGCCTGGTGCATCGAGACCGCGCCGCGATCGGCGTAGCGCGAGACGATCTGCGGCGTGCTGTCGCTCGAACCGTCCGACACGACGATCAGCTCGATCGGGTGCGGGTAGTCGAGCTCCAGCGAGTTGAGGATCTTGCCCTCGATCACGCGCTCCTCGTTGTACGCGGCGATCAGCAGCGTGACGCGCGGCCATTGTGTACCGCCCTCGGCCGGATACTCGGCCGCAGCGCCACGCCCGCGCCAGCGCGCGATCAGCAGCACCAGCGCCGGGTACACCGCGTAGTGATAGAGCACCGCAGCGATGCTCAGCAGGACGATCAGTTTCATCACGAAGCCATTCTCGAATTCTTCAACCCAGCGGCCGCACCGCCGCACGCTGCGCCGGCGCGGGCGGCAGCACGCTGGCCAGCGCCGGCGGCGCCGGCGAGCGCACCAGCAGCTCGATGCAGCTCTCGATCAACGCGTTCAGCTCGGCACTGGCCTGTGCCGACCAGGCGCCGTGCCAGCGGCAGCCGATGTGGTGCACGACGACCAGCGCCCGCAGCACCGGCACCAGTCGCTCCGGCAGCCGCGTCGCCCGCCAGTACTCGGCCTCGACGGCCAGCTCGTTCGGGCTCACGCGGCCGGTCAGCAGCGCGTGCGCCGCCTGCAGCCAGCTTTCGCCGGCCAGCATGCGGTTGTACGTCAACAGGTAGGCCATGTCGATGTAGGGCAGGCCGCACAGCATCGCATGCTCCCAGTCGATCACGCCGGTGATCTCGCAGGTCTGTGGGTCATACATCACGTTCTCGATCTTGAAGTCGCCGTGGCTGCAGACGTCCAGCCACACGTGGCCGAGCACGTGCTCGCGCATGTGCTGCCCGAGCCGCTGCAGCGCCGGCGCGGCGTGCGGGTTGCGCAGCGCCGCCGATTCGAAGATCGGCTGCAGGCTGGTCTCCCAGGCCTCGTCGTCCATCACGCGCTTCACGCAGGTCACCTCGTGCAGCGCCAGCAGGAAGCGCTGCGCGGTGCGCGTCACGCGGTCCAGCCCCGGCACCGGCGCATCGGCGGTCACGCCGCGCATGTGCTGCAGCACGAAGCAGTCGTTGCCGTCGAGCTTGAAGCGGTCGAGCACGCGTGGCAGCAGAACGCCCAGGTGGGCCGGCAGCATCGCATGCAGGCGGCGCAGGCTCTCGGCCTCCTGCATGCGGCGCGACACCGCGAGCGGGTCGCGCGTGACGACGACGACGCGCGAGGTCTCGCGATCGGAATCCGGCTGGAAGGTCGCGATCACCTTGCCGCTCAGCAGCACCAGGTACTGCACCCAGTGGAACTGGCTGCCGCCGGCCTGCAGCGTCAGCGCGACCGCGTCGATCAGGCCGGGCTGCGCATCGCCGATCCAGCCGACCGCCGCCAGCGCCGGCGCGAACCAGCGCGCTGCGCGCGGGCCCCACAGCCACTGCTTGATGCGCTCGCGCGTGAGGCCCTGGTTCTTGGTCGGCAGGTAGCCGGTGGGCGCGATGGCCTCGCTCATGCCGGCGTATTCGTTGAGCAGCAGCGGATGCACGCGCGGCGAACGCACGCCGAGCCGGCGCAGCTGCGACGCCAGCGTGAACCACGGCGAGGCGCTCGATGCATGCAGCCGGCGCGCGAACCGGGCGCGGCTCAGCCCGAAGCGGTTCGGCGTGGCCACCAGCACGAAGGCGCCGTCGCGCAGCAGCGGGCGCGCGTGGGCGAGCAGCCGGCCCAGGCCGCCGCGCACCTTGGCCAGCGCGCGGCCGCTCAGGTCGCTGACGATCAGGCCGTCGAAGGTGACGGCCTCGGCCCGGTGCAGGTCCTCGAGCGCGATCACTTCGACGTGCGACCAGCCGTGCGCCCGCACGCGCTGCGCGAGCTCGTCGGCGCTGCGGCCGTCGGCGGCCAGCACGCGCACCCGCGCGCAGCGCTGCGCCAGCGCGGTGATGGCCGGACCGCCGTCGTCGAGGCAGACGATCGCGCGCCCGCCCAGCGGCCCGACGAGCAGCTCCCAGCCCTCCTGCCACGCAGGGACGTTGTGCAGCGCTGCCGGCTGCGAGATCGCCGGCGCCACCGGGGAAGCGAACGCGGATGCGGCCATCAGACGAAGATTCCGGGAAAGGTCATGCGGGCCATGAACAGGGGATGCGGGATGTAGCGCTCGACCGCGATGCGCTTGAGCGCGAAGCGGTCGGCGCAGCTCGGGTCGTTGACGCCGTCGATGTAGGCGAGCGCGGCGCGGTAGCCGCATTCCTTCGCGATCGCGACGACGCGATCGTTGAAGGTGTAGGTCTTGCCGACCGGGTAGGCGAGCAGGTCGGCGCGCTGCCCGGTCTCGCGGCGGATCGTCTCGCGCGACTGCGACAGCTCGAAGCGCACGCGCTCTTCGGTCTGCATCGACAGCACCGGGTGCGTGACGGTGTGCGAACCGAACTCGATGCCGTGCTGCGTCATCTCGCGCACCTGGTCCCAGTCCAGCGCCGAGGCGGGCGCCGCGTCGGCCGGCACCGCGTGGCGCGCGAGCAGCGCCTCCAGCTCCTGCAGCGCGTCGCGGCGGCGCTCGTCGGCCAGGCGCTTCAGCACCGACAGCAACCGGTCGGAGGCGGCGCGGCGCGACGCGATGTCGCCGAGCTGCAGCGTCACGTCGGCCAGCGGCAGCCGCAACGCGCCGGCGGGTGCGCAGAACAGCAGCGTCGACACGCGGTCGAACCAGAACGGCTCGCGGCTGCCGATGTACTGCGTCGACAGGAAGATGGTCGCCGGCACGTTCATCTCGCGCAGCAGCGGGAAGGCGTGGGTGTAGTTGTCGAGGTGGCCGTCGTCGAAGGTGATCGCGACGCTGCGCGGCGGCAGCGCCTGGCCGCGCTCGATCACGTCCATCGCGTTCGACAACCCGATCGGGTTCCAGTGCTCGCGCAGGAAGGCGAGCTGGCGGCGGAACTCGGCGACGCTCGCGCTGACGAGCTCGGGGTCGGCCGCGAAACGCGACTCGTCGGCCAGGTCCTGGATGCGGTGGTACGCGAGGATCGTCAGCCCGCTCGGCCCGCTGCGCAGGCGCGCGCGGGTCACCCCGGCCATGTCCAGCCACCTCGCGAGCATCGCCTGCTTGCCGCCCATGGTGTCCCCTCGCTCCGGTTACTGCTAGTAGTACCCCATGATGAACACCTTGAAGGCCATGTAGTACGCGACCTGGAAGGCCACGATGAACATGAAGTCCTTGCGGGTGAATCCCACGGGTTGTGTGGTGAAGCGGCCCACTGCGGCCGTCATTCCCAGGAGGAAATACATGATCTCCGTCTCGAGCGAGACGAAGAGCGAGCTGATCAGGTAGCCCGACAGGCTCATCATCACCGCGAGCAGTGCCTGCTTCTCGGTCGGGTCGACCGTCTCGCGCAGCCGCACGATGACGTGCTTGAAGCCCATGTAGATGATCGCGATCCACAGGAACATGCCGGGGAAGCCGGTCTCGCCCATCGCCTCCAGCGCCGAGTTGTGCGCGACCAGCTTGCGGGTGTAGACGGCGAAGTTGCCCTTGCCGACGCCGAACAGCGGGCTCTCCTGCACCATCTGCAGGCCCATCGCCCACATCTCGACGCGGCCCTGCGCCGAGTTGTTGGCGTCCTTGGTCTCGGTCAGGTACGACGGGGCCGCCGCCAGCGCGATGCCGCCGCAGGCCGCCGCGATCACCAGCTTGCCCAGGCTGATCCTGAAGCGCGAGACGATGAACATGCCGACCATCGCCGCGGTGGCCAGGATGCCGCCGCGCGAGCCGGTGTAGAAGGCCGCGAGCAGCAGCGGGAAGGTCAGCCCGACGGCGGCGGCCACGCGCAGCCACAGCGCGTACGGGCTCACCATGTACTGGAACGCGAACGGCGCGGCGGCGGTGAACATCACGCAGAACACGCCGGGGCCGTCGAAGATGCCGATCCAGCGGATGCGCGACTTCAGGCCGATCGACGAGGCCGAGCCGTCGATCCACGCATAGCTCTGCCCCGCCCAGCCGATGCCTTCGGGGTTGTTCATGTGCTGGATGCCCTCGATCGCGATCAGCAGCGCGAGCGCTATCAGCGCATAGCCGGTGCGCTTCAGGTCGGTCACGTCGCTGATGGTCGCGCTGACGAGGCGGTACACCAGGAACAGCTTCGCGTAGTAGACGAGGTAGAACTGGCCGATGTCGGTGAGGCCGGCGACCATCACGCTCAGGAAGATCCACACGTACATCAGCAGGAAGAAATAGTCCTGCGTGCGCAAGCGGAATACCTCGCCCAGCCGGCCGCGCGACGCGAGCACCAGGAGCCACATCGGGTAGACGATGTAGTCGACGCGCAGCCCGAGCAGCGGCGACCACCACAGCTGCGGCGCGACGAGCAGGCTGCCGAGGAACAGCCAGATGGGGAGTACCGCGAAGCTCATGCGGCTGCCCCGGAAGGCCGGCCGAGGCGCTGCATCAGCTTCGCGCGCGCCGCGGCCAGCTCGGCCGGCTCGATCACGCGCGTCGCGACGATGCCGACCAGGAACGCGGCGCCGAGCACGAAGCGCAGCGGCAGGCTCCACAGCAGCGGCAGCTGGTCGGCCGCCTGGCCGGCGATCGCGACGGCGACCACCAGCGCGAGCAGCGTGGCGAGCTTGCGCCATTCATAGTGCACCGGGAAGTGGCGCTGGCTGATGCGGTCGGTCATCACCAGCGAGACGATCGAGACGCCGAGCACCGTCAGGCAGGCGCCGAGGATGCCGAAGGCCCAGATCAGCGGCACGCCCAGCGCCAGGCCGACGAGGCAGGCGGCGAGCGCGATGTGGAAGATGCTGCTCGACTTCTTCTGGTAGTAGATGCCGGTCTGCAGCGGGTAGGTCAGCACCTGCAGCACCGCGGCCAGCACCAGCCACGGCAGGTAGCGCGCGGCGCTCCAGTAGGCCGGAGCGGCGATCAGGCGCAGCGCGTCGCCGGCGAACAGCACGATGGCCAGCCCGATCAGCGACAGGATCACGGCCAGGTAGCGCACCACCTGGGCCTGGATGATGCCGGCGTCGTCGCGCTCCATGATCGTGAAGCGGAAGGCGCCGTAGGCGCGGTTGATCGGCTCGCCGACCAGGTCGGACGCGAGCTTCGACAGCTTCAGCGCGAGCGCATAGATGCCCAGCGCCTCCAATGACACCAGCGACTGCAGCAGGAAGCGGTCGGCGGTGCTCGCRACGATGCCCACCATCGTGGTCCACAGCAGCGGCAGGCTGTAGCGCAGCACCGGCATCAGCTTGGCCCATTCGAAGCGCAGCCCGCACTCGCGCAGCGTCACCCACGACAGCACCGCGAAGCCGAGCGCGACGGTCAGGCAGTTGCCGGCCATCACGCCCTCGACGCCGGCGTTGAAGTGCATCAGCGCGATCGAGTTGGCGATCACCTGCACCACCAGCTTCACGAACGAGACGACGATGAACAGCATCGAGCGCTCGACCGCGCGCACGTAGGCGAGGCCGACCTGCGAGGCGAGCTCGAACACGATGGTGGCGAGCATCCACTGGAAGGCCCGGCCGAGCGACTGGCCGTTGAACAGCCAGGCGGCGATCGGGTTGGCGAACAGCGAGACGAGCAGCACGCCGGCGATCGAGATGACCAGCGAGGCCATCAGGTTGGTGCTGACCACCGAGCGGCGGTCGGCGGCGTCCTTGTAGTCGAAGTAGAAGCGCAGCGTGGCGTGCGCAATGCCGACGCCCAGCACGCCGGACACGACGGTGGACACCAGGTACAGCGTCTCCAGCGTGCCGTACTCGGCCGGCGACAGCAGCCGGGTGTAGATCGGCAGCAGCAGGAAGGCGCCGACGCGGTTCAGCGCATTCCCGATGGCATAGATGCCCGAGTGCTTGAAGAAGCGGCCGACTTCCTTGGAGGTGGAGGACATGGCGGTGGCCGGCTCAGGTGGCAACGGCCGTGCGCACCGTGGGCGCGCCGGYATGCGGCATCGGTACCCGCTTGCTCCAGCGGATGGCCGGCAGCTCGACGGCACGCCAGAGGATCCACGCGGCGATGACGCTCGTGGCGATGCCGCAGGCCATGTACAGCAGGCCGAGCGGCACGGACGGGTGGTCGCCGAACAGCTTCTTCAGCACCGAGATCGTGCTCCAGCCGACGATCGGGTGCATCAGGTACAGGCTGTACGACAGCTTGCCGAGGAACTGGTGGACCGCGCCGCTGAGCCAGCCGCGCGCCGCCACCCAGCGCCGCGACAGCACGATCACGATGGCGGCCAGCACCGGCGCGAGGTGCGGCAGCGACGGCGCGCTGCCGAACACCACGGCGAGCTCGACGCCGACCAGCGCCCACCACCAGCGCCACGACAGGTCGCCGAACACGCACCAGCAGGTCAGCGCGCCCAGCCCGAACATGTGCCAGTAGCGCACGAACAGGCCGTCGACCGGCAGCTTGATCTGGCCGACCGCGAGCACCAGCGACAACGCGGTCAGCGCGGCGATCGCAAGGATCGGGCGGCTGCGCGGCTGCGCCGGGTCGTGCGCGGCGGTCAGCACCAGCACCAGCACGAGGTAGAACTGCAGCTCGATGCACAGCGTCCAGAACACCGCCGAGATGCTGCCGTAGCCGAGGATGTCCTGCAGGTAGAACAGGTGCGAGACGATCTGCGCGGCGGAGAACTGGCCGCGGCCGGCGAGTTCGGCGAACAGCAGCGCCGACAGCTTGGCCATCGCGATGCACAGCACGATGGTGGCCCAGTACGGCGGATCGAGCCGCACCGAGCGGCGCAGCGCGAACATCGCGACATAGCGGCCCGACAGCGGCGCGTCGCGCAGGCTCATCGAGATCACGAAGCCGCTCAGCACGAAGAACACGTTGACGCCGGTGGCGCCGAAGCTGCCGATCAGCGCGTGCAGCGCATCCGGGATGAAGGGACGCAGCAGCGTCTCGGTGTTGAGGTAGAGGTGGTACAGCACCACCAGCATCGCCGCGATGCCGCGCAGGCCGTCGACCGTCAGGTTGCGCGGGGGCAACGAGGCGGGGACGGCGGTGGTGTCGGATCGGGTCATGCGGCTCGGAGTGCAGGCGGTTCGGCGAGGTCGGAAGACGCTCCGCCGAGGGAAAAGGCGTCGCATTGCACCATAGGGACTTGTCAGAAAACACCACCCGGGCAGGGGGTCGTCCCCCGGGCAGGGGGGCGGCGCCAGCGGGGAAAAGACACGCGCGAAGTGTGACTTTGTCCATAATCTGCCGATGCCTCCGAGCCCGGTTCACCGCCTGCCCCGCGCCCTCCCGGCACGCCGCGCGGCGCTGTGGCGGCTGGCGTCGATCGCCGCGCTGTCGGCCGTGCCGGCCGGGGCCCGCGCGGCCACCGACCCGTTCGTCACCTGGATGCAGATGCTGCACGACCAGTGGGCCGTGCCGGCCTACGAGGCGCTGGACCGCAGCGCGGCCGGGCTGGTGGCGGTGCTGGAGGCGGCGATGGCGGCCGGCGGCCAGCCGACCCCGGCCCAGCTGAAGGAGAGCCAGGCGCTGTGGCTGCAGGCGATGCTCAGCTGGCGCCGGCTGGAGGCGCTGCAGATGGGGCCGACGCTTGCGCGGCGCAGCTCGAAGGCGATCGATTTCTGGCCGACCCGGCCGAAGGTGATCCAGCAGGCGGCCACCGTCACCGCGACCGCACCGATGACCGGCCCGGCGGCGAACGACGCGATGGAACGCTGGGGCACGGCGGTGCGGGGCCTGCCAGCGCTGGAGTGGCTGCTGTTCCCGGCCGGCACCGAGCCGCAGGCGCCGGTGCTGCGCAGCCCGGCGCTGTGCCGCTACACGCTGCGCATCGCGATGGCGCTGAAGGAGGAGGTGGGCCTGCTGCTGGCCGGCTGGCGCACCGAAGCCGACCGCTGGCGTTCGGCGACGCCGCCCGACGTGCCGGCGGCGAAGAAGCTGATCCTGAACCTGCTGGTCGGCAGCGTCGAGCTGCTGCGCGGCAAGAAGCTCGAGAAGGCGGCCCGTGCGCAGGCGCTGCAGGTGCCGGGGCAGCGCGACGCGCTGGAGAACTTCGACAGCATGCGCACCAGGCACACGCGCGAGTTCCTGCTGGCGCATGTGGATGGCGTCGCGCAGCTGCTGCTCGGGCAGACGCCGGGCCTCGCGTACACACAAGGTGGCCCGCGCTGGGGGCTGGACGACGTGCTGGCCGAGCAGGGCCTCGCGAAGCCGCACGGGCCGGCGCTGCGGCGCGCGGTGACCGCGGTGCGGCAGTCCATCGCGGCGTTGCCGGTCGACGCCGCCACCTGGACGCCGGCGCGCATCGCCGCACCGGTGAAGGCGCTGGTCGCGCTGCGCGCGGTGATCGACCCGCCGATCGCGACGGCGTGGAAGGTGACGATCGAGTTCACGGATGCGGATGGAGACTGACCCAACCTGAAGGAAGGAGCCTCGCATGACGACCCTCACGACCCCGCGCTTCGAACAGCGCACCGAGCAGCCCTGCATGTTCATCCGCACCGAGGTGCGGATGGGCGAAATCGAGTCGAAGGTGGTACCGCTGATCCCGCAGCTCTTCGAGTGGCTGCAGGCGCACGGCGTGCCGCCGGCCGGCCCGCTGTTCTTCCGCTACAACGTGATCGACATGGGCGGACAGATGGAGATCGACGTCGGCACGCTCGTCGGCAAGCCGGCCGCGGGCGATGCGCGGGTGCGATCGGGCACCGTTCCTGCCGGCAGCTACGTGACGATGCGCCACACCGGCCACCCCGAGGAGTTGATGCCGGCCACCGCCTACCTGCTCGCCTGGGGCCAGCAGCACCAGGTGGCATGGCGCAAGCAGGCGCGCGGCGGCAGCGCCGAGGCGTGGGATGGGCGCTACGAGTTCTACCTCGACGGGCCGGACACCGAGCCCGACATGTCGAAGTGGCGCACCGATCTCGTGTTCGCCGCCGAGCCGCGCTGAATCAGTCCCCCACGTTCAATCCCCAGATTCCCACTCGATCCGCGCCCCGAGCGCACACAGGTTCTCGACGAACTGCGGGTGCGCGCGCCGGATCGGTCCGGCGTTGCGGATCACCGAGCGGCCCGGGATGCTGGCCGCGAGCATCAGCAGCGCGATCGCGACGCGGATGATGTATGGGCTCTCGACCTCGGCCGGCGACAGCGGCTTGCCGCCGAAGGTGACGATGCGGTGCGGGTCGGACTGGAACGCGTGCGCGCCGAACTTCGACAGCTCCGAGGTCCAGCCGAGCGCGCCGTCGTAGACCTTGTTCCAGAACATCACGCTGCCGTGCGCGCGCGTGCCGAG
>NZ_JBFUFP010000038.1:0-15468 GCF_056403375.1 Rhizobacter sp. P2_H2 | reverse complement strand
AGTGCGCGCCGCGCCGTCTCGGGGCCGGCCTCGGGGAACAGCCCGTCCACGGACAGCGCGCCCTTCGCGGCGAGGAAGGCGTCGATGTAGACCGCGCGGTCGCCCAGCAGGTAGCTCTCGGGCACCGCCTTGATGATCTCGCCCGGGCCTGCTGCCTGGATCCACTTGTCGGCCCGC
This sequence comes from Rhizobacter sp. P2_H2, assembly GCF_056403375.1. Taxonomy (NCBI): domain Bacteria; kingdom Pseudomonadati; phylum Pseudomonadota; class Betaproteobacteria; order Burkholderiales; family Sphaerotilaceae; genus Rhizobacter; species Rhizobacter sp. P2_H2. The sequence continues at coordinate 15,291 of NZ_JBFUFP010000038.1, read as the reverse complement.
ACCAGCGCATTCGCCAGCGCCTGCGTCGCGAGCGGGTTCTTGTCGATGAAGGTCTGCGGCGCGTACAGGCAGCCGGCCGGCATCGGGCCGCCGAACACCTTGTCGGCCTCGGCGACGATGCGGGTGTCGGAGATGATCTTCAGGTCGCCGCTGCGCTGCAGCAGCGTGATCACCGGGTCGAGGTTGCTCATCGCGTCGATCTGGCCGGAGCGCATCGCCGCGACCGCGCCGCTGCCGGCTCCCACGCCGATGATCGACACGTCGCTCGCCTTCAACCCCGCCTTCGCGAGCACGAAGTTTGCGAGCACGTTGGTCGACGACCCGGGCGCGGTGACGCCGATCTTCTTGCCCTTCAGGTCGGCCACGCCCTTGAAGGCGGGCATCGTCTTCGGGTTGATGCCGAGCACGATCTGCGGCGCCCGGCCCTGCAGCGCGAAGGCGCGCATGCGCTGGCCCTTGACCTGCATGTTCAGCGTGTGTTCGAACGCACCCGACACGACGTCGGCGCTGCCGCCCACCACCGCCTGCAGCGCGCGCGAGCCGCCGGCGAAGTCGGCGATCGTCACCTCCAGCCCCTCGGCCTTGAAGTAGCCGAGGCTCTCGGCGATGGTCAGCGGCAGGTAGTACAGCAGGTTCTTGCCGCCGACCGCGATGGTCAGCTTCGGCTTGTCGAGCGCCTGCGCGTGCAGCAGGGCAGGAAAGGCGGCCACCGCGCCGGCGGCGGCGCTGCGCAGGAGGATGTCACGACGTTGCATGGTGCGAGATCCGGGGGTCCGAGGAAGCGGCAACTTTAGCCCCGATGACCGGTCGGGCCGTGAGGGTTGCTGCGTAGGCGCTGCCGCGTCACGAAGTCACGTTCGCGCGGGAAGCCCCGGCTCAAGGCGGCAGTGCCCCCGCCGAAGACTGTTCACCACGGGCCGCCGGAAACCGATTCCGGGATGGCGCCGTGCGGTATTGCCGGTCGCGAAGGAGCGCCATGAACCTCGGATCCCCCCGTTTCGCCCTCTCCGTTCTGGCCGTGCTCGCACTGGCCGCCTGCGGCGGCTCGCCGTCGTCGCAGAGCGCCGCGCCGGTGAACGTCACCCCGACCACGCAGCTCGCCGGCTCGGTCGCGGTCGGCGCCCCGATCACCGGCGGCACGCTGCGCATCCTGGACGCCGACGGCGTGCTCGTCGCGCACGACATCGCAGTCGCGGCCGACGGCAGCTTCACGGTGCCCGAGCTCACGGGCAAGGCACCGTTCCGCATCGAGGCCTGCGGCTATGCCGGCGCGAACTACCAGTGCCTGTACTCGGTCGCGCAAGGTCCCGGCACCGCCAACGTGACGCCGCTGACCAGCGCCACCGTGCTGCTGGCCACCGGCCAGTCGCCGGTCGAGCTGATGGCGGGCAGCAGCAGCGTGCTCGATGCCAGCGCCGTCGCCGGCGCGCAGACCCAGCTGCGGGCCGGCCTGTCGGGCGTGCTCAGCGGCAACGTCGCGGCGAACTTCGACTTCATCACCGGCGCGCTGTCGGCCGGATCGCGCAGCGGCTACGACAAGGTGCTCGACGCCGTCGGCGTGACGACCGGCGTCGACGACAAGGCCTTCGTGCAGATCACGCCGCGCCTGGGCAGCGGCAACCTCTACCTCGAGCAGGGCTCGACACTCGGCGCGGTGACCGTGGCCAACGGCGCGGGCGAGCTATCGCTCGGCGGGCTCGAGACGCTGTTCGCGAACATGACGCAGGCGCTGGCCAGCGCCCCCGCGTGCAGCAGCGGCCTCGCATCGCAGCTCGCGAGCGGCGCGCGCATGAGCACCGACGACGGTGCCCCGCTGACCGGCGCCGCTGCGGTGGCCGCCGGCCTGTGCGAGATGTTCGCGTCGCAGGAGATGTTCGGCTCGCGGCTGCTGAGCCCGACGCTCGGCCGCTGCGACCTCGACGGCGCGCAGCCGGTGTGCCGCGTCAGCTTCGTGCTGCAGGACCAGGCCGGCGGCGTGCAGCCGGTGGGCAGCGGCATGGGCGTCACGCGCGAGGGCGGCGCGTGGAAATTCCTCGGCGACGTCGACCCGGTGCAGCTGCATGCATCGGCGAAGGCACAGCGCGACGTGCGCATCGACGGCGACACGCCGGTCGTCAGCTACTCGCGTGCGATCGCCTTCGACATCCAGGCCGTCACCGGCCTGCAGTGCGCGCAGGTGGTGCAGCGCAATGCCGACCAGGCGCTGGTGACGATCGCGTACTACAAGCGCTTCGGTGCCGACGTGCCGCGGCTGTCGCTGTGGCAGCAGAACGGGTTCAGCAACGAACGCAGCCTGGACCCCGCCGCGGGCGCACTGCGCAGCGCCGACGACACCTGGGTGGCGCTGCCTGACGGCGATGCCGGCGATGCGGTGGTGCGCAACTTCTTCCGCGGCGGCCGCACCGTCACCGTCAACACCTTCAGCGACGATGCCTGCAGCGCGCCGTTCGCGGTCTCCGGCCGCAGCAGCTTCGAGGTCGACGTCGAAGGCGTGCCGCCGGTCTGGGCCGCGATGCCCAACCTGCCGTGGACAGACCTGACCAGCGCCGGCCGGCAGGCGCTGCTCGACCTCGCGCTCGATGCCAACGCCGGCACCACGCTCAACCTGGCATGGACCTTCAGCCACGGCACGCTCGGCCTCGACAGCGGTTCGATCTGCAGCGACCGTTCGCAATGCGGCCAGGGCGGCAGCGGGCGCATCGCCGATTTCCGGCTGCGCCCGGGCGCGACCTCGGCGGCGATCGCCGTCACCAACGGCGGCACCGCGCTGCCGGCGACGGGCTACAAGATGCTCGCGCTGTACGGCCGCACCGGCGACGGGCTCGACCTGCAGAGCAACGCGATCGCGTGCACGCCCGGCACGACCGAGTGCCACTGAGCGTGTAGCCCGGATGCCAATCCGGGTTCCACGGTCATGAATCCCGGATTGGCATCCGGGCTACGGGGGCCGCCCCCGTAGAATGAATTCGATGAGACTGATTCACGCCCTAGCGTTCGTGCTCTGCGGGGCCGTCACGGCGCCGGTGATGGCACAGACGGCGCCCGCCAAGGCCGCTCCCCCCGACCCGCCGGCCTCCGCGCCGGTGTCGCTGTCGGCCCGCAAGGTCTACGAGCAGGCCCGCTCGCAGCTGGTGCAGATCCGCACCGTGCTGAAGGGCCAGGCGAGCCAGACCTCGGTGGGCTCCGGCTTCCTGGTGTCGGCCCAGGGGCACATGATCACCAACTTCCACGTCGTCGCCGAGGCTGCGCTGCAGCCCGAGCGCCACGACCTGGTGTCGGTCACCGCCGACGGCCGCGAGGCGCCGGTGAAGATCCTGATGCTCGACGTGCTGCACGACCTCGCGCTGCTGAAGATGGCCGATGCCAAGGCCGCCGCCACCTTCGATGCCCTGCCGTTCCGGCCCGAGGGGCAGAAGCTCGCGCAGGGCGAGCGCATGTACTCGCTCGGCAACCCGCTGGACGTCGGCTTCGCGGTGATCGAGGGCAACTACAACGGCCTCGTCGAGCGCTCGTTCTACCCGCAGATCTTCTTCGCCGGCTCGCTGAGCGGCGGCATGAGCGGCGGCCCCGCGCTCGACCAGGAGGGCCGCGTGATCGGCGTCAACGTCGCGCGGCGCGTCGACGGCGAGCAGGTCAGCTTCCTGGTGCCGGCCACCTTCGCGAGCGCGCTGCTGGCCCGCGGGCGCGACGCCGCACCGCTCGCGCTGCCCGCCTGGCCGGTGCTGACCGAGCAGATGATGGCGCACCAGCAGCTGCTGACCGACCGCTTCATCGCGCAGGGCTGGAAGCTCGCGACGCACCCGCGCTACCAGGTGCCGGTGCCGCCCGACCGCTTCATGCGCTGCTGGGGCAGCAGCGAGCCGTCGCGCACCGGCGGGCTCGATTTCGAGCGCTCCGACTGCGTGATGGACACCCGCATCTTCATGGGCGAGTTCACGACCGGCGCGGTCTCGGTGCGCCACGAGAGCTACGACGGCCGCAAGCTCGGCACGCTGCGCTTCTCGGCGCGCTATGCGCAGAGCTTCCGCAACGAGCACTTCGACCGCCGCCGCCCCGACCAGCAGACGCGCCCGCAGTGCCATGAGGATTTCATCGACCGGGGCGGCCTGCCGCTGCGCGCCGTGGTCTGCGTGCGCGCCTACAAGAAGCTGCCGAAGCTGTACGACGTGTCGGTGCTGGTGGCCACGCTCGACGAACCGAAAACCGGCGTGCAGGGCCGCTTCGACGCCCAGGGCGTCAGCTATCCGAACGCGATGAAACTCGCACAGCACTACCTGGAGGCCTACGCATGGGTGCCGTCGCGCTGATCGAAGTGCTGGAACGCGACGGCACGCCGCGCCACGGCGTGGCGGTGCCGCAGTGGCCGTTGCGGGTCGGGCGCGCGCTCGACAACGACCTGGTGCTCGACGACCCGCACGTCGCGCCGCACCACCTGGTGATCGACCGCGACGAGTCCGGCGCGTTCGTGCTGGTGGGCGAGACGATCAACGGCGCGCTGCTCGGCACGCAGCGGGTGGAGGCCGGCGCGCGCGGCGCGGTCGGCGATGCGCCGCTCGCGATCACGATCGGCCGCGTGCACCTGCGGCTGCGCCTGGCCGAGCATGCGCTCGCCCCCGAGCTGCGGCTGGACCCGACGCGTTCGCTCGCGCAGGGCCTGCCGCTGCTCGCGCTGCTGCTGGTGCTGGTCGGCGCGATGCAGGTGTTCAACATCTACCTCGACACCGACCCCGACGGCTTCGTGCGCGCCCTCGGCAGCAGCGCGATCTCGGCGATCGTCGGGCTGCTGGGCTGGTGCGGCGTGTGGACGCTGCTGTCCAAGCTGTTCACGCGCCAGGGGCATTTCGGCTGGCACCTGCGCGTGGTGCTGATCGCGGTGCTGGCGTGGGAGCTGATCAGCGGCGCGACGCAGCTGCTGTCGTTCTCGCTGTCGTGGCCGTGGCTGAGCGACTTCAGGTTCGTGCTCGGCTATGCGGTGGGCGCCACGCTGCTGTACTTCCACATGCTGGCGGTCGAGCCCTACCGGCACCGCCGCGTGCGGCAGGCGGCGGTCGCGATGGCGCTGGTCGGCACGGCGCTCAGCCTGTGGTTCAACTGGCAGGGCGGCGACCGCCTGGGCAGCGAGCTCTACATGAGCCACCTGTTCCCGCCGGCGCTGCGCGTCGCGAAGCCGGTCGACACCGCCACCTTCATGAAGGGCGTGGCGGAACTGCAGGCCACGCTCGACGCGAAGGCCAAGCGCAAGGAGGATGCAGGCGATGACGACAACGGCGAAGGTGGCGGCGACGACGAGTGACCTGGCCAATGCGGCGCGCGGCCGCACGGTGCTGGTGACCGGCGGCAGCCGCGGCATCGGCGCCGCGGCCGCCGTGTGCTGCGCGGAGCTGGGTTTCGACGTGGTGGTGAACTACACCCGCGATGCGGCCGCGGCGCAGGCGGTGGTCGACCGCGTGCTCGCGCTCGGCCGGCGCGCGATCGCGGTGCAGGCCGACGTGTCGGTCGAGGCGCAGGTGATCTCGATGTTCGGGCAGGTCGATGCGGCAGGGCGCGACGGCCAGGTGGCGGCGCTGCACGGCCTGGTCAACAACGCCGGTGTCGTCGACCGGGCGACCCGCGTCGAACAGATCGACGGCGCGCGCCTGCAGCGCATGTTCGCGATCAACGTGTTCGGCAGCTTCCTGTGCGCGCGCGAGGCGGTGAAGCGGCTGTCGACACGCCACGGCGGGCCGGGCGGCGCGATCGTCAACCTGTCGTCGGCTGCGGCGCGGCTGGGCGGCCCGGGGCAGTACGTCGACTATGCCGCCGCGAAGGGCGCGATCGACACCTTCACGATCGGCCTGGCGCGCGAGGTGGCCACCGAAGGCATCCGCGTGAACGCGGTGCGGCCGGGAATCATCGAGACCGACATCCACGCCTCCGGCGGACAGCCCGACCGGGTGCAGCAGCTGGCGCCGCAGGTGCCGATGCAGCGCGCCGGCACGGCCGACGAAGTGGGGCGCGCGATCGCGTGGCTGCTGTCCGATGCGGCGAGCTACACCACCGGCAGCCTGCTGGACGTGACCGGCGGCCGCTGAGGCCGACGGCTCCGTTCAGCGGCGCTCGACGATCAACGGCACCAGCTTCAACGCCTCGCGGATGCGGGCGGCGGCATCCTGCGCCTCGCCGCGGCTCGGGTAGGGCCCGGCCTGCAACCGGAAGATCGACGGCTCGCTGAACACCGCGAGCAAGGGCGCCAGCCAGTCGAGTTCGCCGGACACGCGGCGCTGGAACTCCTCGGCGCCATCGCGCTGCTTGAACGCGCCGAGTTGCACCCAGAAGCCTTGTGCCGCGGTCGTGAAGGCGCGGCTGGGCTTCGGGTCGACCGGCGCATCGGGGGCCGATGCAGCCGGCAGCTCGGGGATCGGTACGGCGGCGACCGGCACCGGCAAGGGGGTCGACACGGCAGCCGGCAATGGCGAGGGCAATGGCGCAGGGGTCGGCGCAGGCGCAGGCGCCGCAGCCACCTCCGTCGCGCCCCCATCGCGCCGCCACGACCCGGCGCGGATCTGCTCGAACGTGATGCGCTCGACCTCGACCGGCGCAACGCCGTTCAGCACGCCGAGCTTCAGCGCCGCGGTGTAGCTCAGGTCGATCACGCGGCCCGGGTGGAACGGGCCGCGGTCATTGACGCGCACGATCACCTCGCGCCCGTTGGCCGGGTTGCGCACCCGGGCGTAGCTCGGGATCGGCATCGTCTTGTGCGCGGCCGTCATCGTGTACATGTTGTAGACCTCGCCGCTCGCGGTGCGCTTGCCGTGGAACTTGCGGCCGTACCACGAGGCGAGCCCCTTCTCGGTCAACGGGCTGTCGTCGCGCTGCGGCGTGTAGTCCTTGCCGAGCACCTCGTAGGGCTTGTTCGGCCCGCCCGGGCGGATCGGTTCGACCTGCGGTTGCGCATCGGGCACGCGCGCGAGGTCGGGGGGCGGCTTCGCTTCGGGTCCGTCGCGGGACGACGATTTCGGCGGGCCCGAGGCGCACGCCGCCAGCAACGCCGCGACGCACAGCATCGAGAGGTGGTGCCTGTGCTCGCGCAGCTCGCGGGCGATCGCATCGAACTTCGTCATTTCTCCTCAATTGGAGGCCACGATGCCGCGTATTGAACACCAGATCTGCCATGTGTCAGCTACTCGGGATGAGCTCCAGCGCGAATGCCGCGATCACTTTCTCGTTCACCGGCTTCGCGCAACGCGGCGGCCGCACCGGCGACCATGCCGACGGCTGGGGCATCGCTTTCTACGAGCGATCCGGCTGCCGCATCTTTCTCGACGATCAGCCGGCCTGCGATTCGCCGCTGGCCGAATTCGTCAGCCGCTACCCGATCAAGTCGAAGATCGTGCTGGCCCACCTCCGCAAGGCCACGCAGGGCGAGCCGATGCTGTCGAACAGCCACCCGTTCCAGCGCGAGTGGGGCGGCCAGTCCTGGATCTTCGCGACCAACGGCGACCTGCGCGATTTCCACCCGCCGCTGCGCGGGCCCTTCCTGCCGATCGGCAGCACCGACAGCGAGAAGGCCTTCTGCTGGCTGCTGCAGCAGCTGCGCGAGCGCTTCGGCAACCGGCCGCAACCGCCGGGCTGGCTCGAGATGGCGCCGTGCGTGGCCGAGCTGTGCGCCTCGATTGCGCGGCACGGCAACTTCAACATCCTGCTGTCCAACGGCCAGGGCTTGTACGCGCACTGCTCCAGCCGGCTGGTGGTGCTGGAGCGCCGCCACCCGTTCCCGACCGCCCGCCTGGTCGACTGCGACGTGTCGCTCGACCTGGGCGTGCTGAACCGGCGCGACGACCGCATGGTCGTCATCGCGACCGCGCCGCTCACGGTCGACGAACCCTGGTCGCCGCTGAAGACCGGCGAATCGCGGCTGTTCGTCGACGGCGAAGCGGTCTGGCGCCACACGCACCCCGACACCCGGATGTTCCCGGCTCCGACGACGCACAGCGGCCGGGAAGGCAACGATGCCGATGGACGTCCGATGGCTCGATGATTTCCAGGCGGTGATCGACTGCGGCAGCTTCACGCACGCGGCGCAGCGCCGCGGCGTCTCGCAGTCGGGGCTGTCGCGGCGCATCCAGGCACTGGAGCAGTGGGTCGGCGCGCCGTTGTTCGATCGCCTGGCGCAGCCGCTGCTGCTGACGGCGGCGGGGCGCCGCTTCGCGCCGCTGGCGATCGGCTTGCATTCGATGCTCGATGCCGCGCAAGGGCAGGATCCATGGCGCATCCGCCGCAATCCCCATGCCGTGACGATCGCCGTCGCCGACGGACTCGAGGCCGGCCTGCTGCCGCTGCTGCTCGGGCGCATCCGGCGCAGCTGCCCCGACACGGCGTTGCGCGTCGTCAGCCACGACGAGCGCCACGCGCGCGCCTCGCTGCTGTCGGGCCGCGCGCTGCTGTGGGTGGTGGCCCAGGATCCACAAGCGGCGGTCGACCTCGCCCCGGAGTTGTTCCACGCCAAGCTGGTCGCGCGCGACCGCCTGATGCCGGTGGTGGGCGCGCGCGGCGGCCAGCCGCTGTTCGAGCTGCCGGGCACGCCGCAGCGGCCGGTGCCGGTCGTCGACTATGCGGTTGCGCATCCGCTGGCGAGCTTCCTGAACCGGCGCCTGGCGCGTGAGCGCACGCTGCCCCACCTGCGCGTGGCCGGCGTCGCGCAGAGCATGTCCGGCCTGCACGCGCTGGTGGCGCAGGGGCTCGGGCTCGGCATGGTCTACGAGTCGATGGTGAGCCACGAACTGCGGGCCGGCGAGCTGCTGTGCGCCCAGCCGCGCTGGACCGCGCCGGTCGAGGTGTTGATGGTGCGGCCGCGCCACGTCCTGCGCGGCAGCCCGGCGGCCGTGCTGGCGCACGCGATCTGGGAGCAGACCGCCGAGCTGCCCGAAGAGCCGCGCCATCCGCCGGCGACCTCGGCGGCGCGCACTGCGCTGCTCGTCAGCGACGTCGTGAGCTGAGCGTCGCGATGTTCAGAGCGACAGCGCCGACAGCTCGGCCTGGCGGATGAGGCGGCGCGTCGCGGCCTCGTCGGCATCCAGCTGGCGCAGCTGCCGCCGGGCGGTGTCGCGCTGGTCGGCGCTCGACTTGTCGTCGGCCAGCACCTTCCGCTGCTCGGTCGCATCGCGCAGGATGCCGTCGAGCCGGTTGTTCAGCGCGCGCAGTTCGGTGCCCATGCGCAGGCCGGCGTTGAACGGCCCCGCGAGATCCGCCGGACAGGTGTTGCGGTAGGTGCCGCCGAGCCGCGCGAACTCGTAGCCGCTGCGCGCGGTGCAGAAGCTGATCAGGCCCATCTCGTAGCCGGTCTGGTAGGCGTTGCCGACCGGCACCGGCGCGCACAGCGGCGCCGACACCTTGCCGAGCGTCGCATCGTTCTCGCCGAGTTCACCGGTGCAGTAGGCGCGCTGCCCGTCGGCATGGCCCGCGGCATAGGCGCTGCGGTCGGCGCCGATGTCGTTCTTGCGGCAGGCGTCGGCACGCGCGGTGAAGCGCTCGATCGTCAGGCCTTGCGAAGCATCGCGGCGGCCGAGTTCGCGCCAGTCGGCCTTCAGGCAATCGTCCTTGCTCATCACCGAGCAGCCGGCGAGGAAGGTGGCGCAGAGGGCGGCGAGGGTCAGGGTGCGCAGCGTGGGGGTCATGGATGAACTCGCGATCAGGCCATCGACAGCGCCAGGATGGCGGCCAGGAACAGCAGCAAGGCCGCCAGGCACACGCACAGCAGCACGCCGGTGCGCCACACGGTCGACGACCACGTCAGGCCATGGGTTTCGCGCAGGTGCACGGCCAGGTGCACCGGCGGCACGAGGATCAGCAGCGGCGCGACGAAGCCCCGGGCAGGGGTGCCGTACAGCAGCGCCGCGACCGTCACCAGCAGCGACATGAAGGTCAGCGAGTAGAGCGAGAAGACGGCATGGTCGTACATCGCGATGCCGCGCCGCCAGAAGAACATCAGCCACAGGAACGGCAGCGAGATCGGCACCAGCAGGAACGAGAACTTGTAGGCCGTGCCCTTGAGCTTGTAGAGCGCCAGTTCCGGGTTGTCGATGGCGTGGCGGATCGCGGCATCGAGCTGCGCGTTGCCGGTGTCGACGCGGGTCCGGTGCTGTCCGTCGACCGGGCTCGAGGCCGGCGCGGCAGTCGCCCTCGGCGAGGCGTCGAAGGCCTGGAGGGCCTCGCCTTGCATGCGGGCCTCCTGGCGGGCTTCGGCCAGTTCGGCGAGTGCGTCGGTGATGTCTGCTCCCTGCGCCCGGATCCGGGCGAGTTCCTGCTCTGCCTTGGCGACCGCCGCATCGGCGTCCTTCACCTCGGCCAGCAGGTCGGCCCGTTCGGACGCGGCACCGGCAAGACGGTCCGGCGTTCCCTTGGGCCCGAGCGACACCACGAAGAACATCAGGAACACCGTGAACAGGAAGAGCGCCAGCGGCGACACGTAGCGCACGCGCTGGCCGTCGATGTAGCGGCGCGTCAGCAGGCCGGGCCGCGCCACCAGCAGCGGCAGCGTGCGCCAGCCCTTGGCCTCGAAGTGCAGCAGGCCGTGCAGGACCTCCTCGCCCAGGTGCAGCAGCGAGCGGTGCAGGTGGCCGCTCTGGCCGCAGGCGTGGCACCAGGCACCGCGCAGTGTCTCGCCGCAGTTGCGGCACGCCTTGTGTGCATCGTCGCTCACCGAAGCAGCGCGCATGGGGATCGTTCTTCCGTGAAGTGAAGCGATGGTGCTGCGGTGCCGTGGCCGTGGTGTGCCGGTCGTGCGGAAATGGTGCGCCCGGCTGGGATCGAACCAGCAACCCCTGCCTTCGGAGGGCAGTACTCTATCCATTGAGCTACGGGCGCGAAGTGCGGGATTCTACAGTGGCCGCCGCCGACCCCGGGTGAGCCCGGTGGCGCGCCGGGAGGGGCCCTCTATAATCCCGCGGTTTTGCCAGTATCGCCAGCCAACGGATACGCCTCGAGGAACTCCATGAGCGACGCCCACAGCACTCCCGAACACGACGCCCCGCACGAGGGTCCGATCAAGACGCCCAAGCAGCTGATCCTCGCGGTGTTCTTCGCCTTCGTGATCCCGATCGTGGCCATCATCCTGCTCGTCAGCTACGTCGAGGCCGATCACCAGCCCGCCGCCGGCAGCGATGGCCTGAAGGCCGAGGCCGTCGCCAAGCGCATCCAGCCGATCGCCGGCTACGAGGTCAAGGACCTGTCCGATCCCGCCTCGCTGAAGAGCGGCGAGCAGGTCTTCGCCGCCCAGTGCACCGCCTGCCACACCGCCGGCGTCGCCGGCGCGCCGAAGTTCGGCGACACCGCGGCCTGGGCACCGCGCATCCCGCAGGGCTACGACGTGTTGCTGACCCACGCGCTGAAGGGCAAGGGCGCGATGGGCCCGCAGGGCGGCGGCGATTTCAGCGATGTCGAGATCGGCCGCGCCGTCGTCTACATGGCCAACAAGGGCGGCGCCAAGTTCGCCGAACCTGCGGCCGCGCCGGCCTCCGGTGCTGCGCCCGCGGGTGCAGCTTCCGCCGCCGAAGCCGCCCCGGCCGCATCGGCCGCCGCCTCCGCCGTGAAGTAGATCAAGCGGGACGCAAGTCCACGCCCGCCCGACGAAGCCGGCCTCGCGCCGGCTTTTTCATGCCAGGCGCTGCGGACTCAGGCAGACACCGAACTGCTGCAGCAAGGCCGCCTGCTCGACCGGCTGCGGCACCCACCAGCCGCGCTCGACGGCATCGGCCGCGGCCTCCATGTCGAGCGTGTGCACGATGCCCAGGCCCAGCTCGGTGCCGAGGTACAGCCGCCCCGCTTCGTCCAGCCAGGCGCTCTCCATGCGCGCCGCGCGGCCGGTGTGCGATTCGAGCTGCGGCGGCGCCTCCGGTTGCGCGGCCAGCCGCCACACCCAGGGCGCCGCCTCCAGCTCGACGAACACCTGCTGCGGCCCGTTCTGGAAGAACCAGCGGCCGCGCGCATCGCCCTCGTAGTTGCGCCCGATGAACTCGCGCAGCTTGTCATGCCGGATCACGCTGCCCTTGACCTGCGGGAACGCACCCGCCGCCTGCACGCGGTCGTCGCGCATGTACCACTCGCCGCGCGCATCGAGCGCGAGCCAGCCGACGCAGGCCGGCACGTTGGGCCACTTCTTCAGTGCAGCCTTGACCATCTCGTCCATCGCGGCTCCTTTCGGGTCGGTCAGCGCGCAGGCGGATGGCCCGCATGCGGAGCCAGCCATCCCATGACCTGCTCCGGCAATGTCATCACATGCCCGGGCCAAGCCCCCGCCGGGAATCCCACGTGGCCGCCATGGTGCGGCTGCCACAGCGTGACGAACGGGCCGACATCGGCCTGCCTCGGCAGGCTGTGCGCCGGCACGAACGGGTCGTTGCGCGCATTCAGCACCAGCGCCGGCACGCGGATGCGGTGCAGGTGCGGCTTGGCCGAACCCCGCTTCCAGTAGTCGTCGGTGTCGCGAAAGCCGTGCAGCGGCGCGGTGAACACGTTGTCGAACGCGTACAGGTCGCGCACCGCGCGCAGCCGCTCGCGGTCGAACAGGCCGGGGTGCTGATCCCACTTGCGCAGCGCCTTCGGGATCATCGTGCGCAGGAACATGCGCGTGTAGACATGCCGGTTGAAGCCGCGCCCGATCGCCTGCCCGCCGGCCGCCAGGTCGATCGGCGACGAGATCGCGCAGACCCCGCGCACCACCGCCGAGGCCGTGTCGCCCGCCTCCTCGGCCCAGCGCAGCAGCGCATTGCCGCCGAGCGACACGCCCACCGCGACCATCGGCCCGGCGTGGCCCGCGCGCAGCGTCTGCAGCACCCAGCCGATCTCCTCGAAATCGCCGGAGTGGTACGCACGCGGCGCGAGGTTGATCTCGCCCGAGCAGCCGCGGAAGTGCGGCACCACGTAGCGCCAGCCGCGCTCGCGCGCCCAGTGCGCGAAGGCCTGCGCGTAGTGGCTCGCGGAAGACCCTTCGAGGCCGTGGAACAGCACCAGCATCGGCGCATCGGCCGACTCGTCACCCACCTGGAAATCCACGTCGATGAAATCGCCGTCGGGCGTCGGCCAGCGCTCGCGCCGGTAGACCGGCGCCGGCCCGTGGTAGCGCTTCGAGTACAGCGCCGGCCAGATCGTCTGCAGGTTGCCGCCGACGGCACCGCGGCCACCGAGCCAGCGTGGGGACCGGAAGTCCATGACGGTCACCTCAGTGCAAGACCGCCGGCGTTTCGCCGACCTCCTGCACCTCGCCGACGGAACCGGGGCTCGCATGGTGCGCGACCATGCGCCAGCCGAGCGCCGTCTTCACGTACACGTTGGTCGCGACGACCGAGGCCGCCTGCGGGCCCTCGTTGGTCATCACCTGCACCCGCTCGAGCACGCTGTGCACCGACGTCGATTCGCTGTCGAGCCGCCGCACCTTCTCGGGGTGCGCATCGATCGTGCCGTTCGAGAACATCGACTCGAACGCGGCGCGGATCGCCGCCGGCCCGACCACCCGCGGCCCACCCGGGTGCACGCAGGTGATGTCGTCGTCGTCGGACCAGACCGCCATCAGCTTCTCGATATCGCCGCGCTGCAGCGCCTCGTAGAACTGCTGCTCGGTGTCATCGGCCGAGGACAGCAGCGCGGCGGCGGGCGGTTTGGGACGGGCCATCGGCAGGGTTCCTTATCGGAAGACGACGGTCTTCTGACCGTTCAGCAGCACACGGTGCTCGACATGCCAGCGCACCGCGCGCGCCAGCACCATGCATTCGACATCGCGGCCGACCGCGGTGAAGTCCTGCGCGCTCAGCGAATGGTCGACGCGGGCCACGTCCTGCTCGATGATCGGCCCCTCGTCGAGGTCGGCGGTCACGTAGTGCGCGGTCGCGCCGATCAGCTTGACGCCGCGGTCGTGCGCCTGGAAGTACGGCTTCGCGCCCTTGAAGCTCGGCAGGAAGCTGTGGTGGATGTTGATCGCCCGGCCCTTCATGAAGCCGCAGAAGCCGGCACTCAGGATCTGCATGTAGCGCGCGAGCACGGTCAGGTCGACCTGCTCGCGCTCGATCAGCGCCTCGACCTGCTGCTCCTGCGCGCGCTTCGCCTCGGGGCTGCTGCCGGCCGGCAGCGGCAGGTGGTGGAACGGGATCTGGTAGCGCTCGGCGAGGCCGGCGAAATCGGGGTGGTTCGACACGACGGCCGCGATGTCGACATTCAGCTGCTGCGAATGCCAGCGGTACAGCAGGTCGTTCAGGCAGTGGCCGTGCTGGCTCACCATCAGCAGCAGGCGCGGGCGGCGCGACAGGTCGTGGAAGGTCGCGTCCATGCCGTACTGCTCGCGCACGCTGGTGAACAGCTTGTCGAGCGTGGCGACCTCGGCCAGGTGCGCCGGCGCCTCGAAGTGCACGCGCATGAAGAAGAGGCCGGTCGCCGACGCTTCGCCGATGTCGCCGAACTGCTGCGAATCCAGGATGTTGCAGCCGGCCTGGTACAGCAGGCCGGAGACGGTGTAGACGATGCCCTTGGTGTCACGGCACGACAGGGTGAGGACGAATTCACGGACAGGCTGCATGGGCGCAGATTGTACGGACGGGGTGGATGCCCCCGGCGGAGCGCCGCACAAGGATGCACGGGATGCCCAGGGATGCATGGGGATGCATAAAATCGCCGCCACGTGAACCACGTCACGCCCCCGTGACTTCCAGCGCCATGGCCGCAGCACCCGCCGAATGGAGTGATCGCAGCAAGGAACTGTCGCAGCTGCTGGCGCGCAGCGGGCTCGGCGACCGCCAGGCCTTCGCGGCGCTGTACGAGCGCACCAGCGCGCATCTGTTCGCCGTCGTGCTGCGTATCAACCGGGACCGGGCGCAGGCGGAAGACGTGCTGCAGGAGGTGTATGTCAACGTCTGGCGTGCCGCGCAGAGCTTCGATGCGGCGCAGAGCCAGCCGCTGACCTGGCTGACCAGCGTCGCACGCAACCGCGCGATCGACAGCCTGCGCCGCAAGCAGACCGAGCCGCAGACGCAGCCGGCGCAGTTCCACGACGACGAGGACAAGGACGTGTACGACGATGTGCCAGACGACGCGCCGACGCCGCTCGAGATGCTGAGCCGGGCCTCGGACGCCCGCGCGCTCGCGCAGTGCATGGACGGCTTGAGCGCGCCGCAGCGGCAGAGCGTGGCGCTCGCGTTCTACGACGGCCTGAGCCATGCCGAGGTGGCCGACCAGATGCGCCAGCCGCTCGGCACCGTGAAATCGTGGGTGCGGCGCGCGCTGCTGTCGCTGAAGGCCTGCCTCGACCATGCCGTGCTGCGCGATGGC
>NZ_JBFUFP010000037.1:0-15566 GCF_056403375.1 Rhizobacter sp. P2_H2 | reverse complement strand
GGCTCGCGCAGCCCGCTGTGGGCGCAGCTGTTCGCCACGCTGTACGGCGTGCCGGTGCGCACCGTGCATGGCGGCGAGGCCGGCGGGGCGCTCGGCGCCGCGCGCCTGGCGTGGCTGGCCACCGGCGGCAGCGAGGCCGAGGTGTGCCTCGCGCCCGCGCTGAACACCGAGTACCTGCCCGAGCCCGCCGCGCGTCGCGATGCGCTGCTGGCCCGCCACGACCGATTCAAGTCGCTTTACCCGACGCTGCGTGCCGCCTTTGCCGCAGCCTGACCTTCACCAGGAGACATTGCCATGACAGAGTTCTTCAAAGGCATCGCGCCGATCAAGTACGAAGGCCCCGAGAGCGACAACCCGCTCGCCTTCCACTGGTACGACAAGGACCGTGTGGTGCTCGGCAAGCGCATGGAAGAGCAGCTGCGCTTCGCCGCCTGCTACTGGCACAGCTTCGTGTGGGACGGCCGCGATCCGTTCGGCGGCGACAGCTTCCAGCGCCCGTGGCACCAGATCGCCGATCCGCTGGAGCAGGCGCGCGTGAAGGCCGATGTCGCATTCGACTTCTTCAGCAAGCTCGGCATCCCGTACTACTGCTTCCATGACCGCGACGTGGTGGCCGAAGGCAGCACGCCGCGCGAGAGCGTCGAGTGGCTGCGCCGCACCGTCGACCTGCTCGGCGAGAAGCAGCAGGCCACCGGCGTGAAGCTGCTGTGGGGCACGGCCAACCTGTTCTCGCACCGGCGCTTCATGTCGGGCGCGGCGACCAACCCCGACCCCGAGGTGTTCGCGATGGCGGCGCTGCAGGTCAAGGAGGCGATGGACGCCACCGTGCGGCTGGGCGGCGCCAACTACGTGATGTGGGGTGGCCGCGAGGGCTACGAGACGCTGCTGAACACCGACCTGAAATCGGAGCTGCAGCAGATGGGCCGGCTGCTCGCGATGGCGGTGGACCACAAGCACAAGATCGGACTAAAGGGGCCGATCCTGATCGAGCCGAAGCCGCGCGAGCCGACCAAGCACCAGTACGACTTCGACGTCGCCACCGTCTACGGTTTCCTGAAGACCTACGGCCTCGAGAACGACGTGAAGGTCAACATCGAGGCCAACCACGCGACGCTGTCGGGCCACAGCTTCGAGCACGAGATCGCGACCGCGGCGGCGCTCGGCATCTTCGGTTCGGTCGACATGAATCGCGGCGACATGCAGTGCGGCTGGGACACCGACCAGTTCCCGAACAACCTGCCGGAGATGGCGCTGGCGATGTTCCACATCCAGCGCGCCGGCGGCTTCACGAGCGGCGGGCTGAACTTCGACGCCAAGGTGCGGCGCCAGTCGATCGATGCGGAAGACCTGTTCCACGGCCACGTCGGCGCGATGGACCTGTGCGCCCGCGCGCTGCTGGCGGCCGAGCGGATGATCCAGGAGGGCAGGCTCGAATCGGCGGTGCAGCAGCGCTACGCCGGCTGGCGCGGCGCGTTCGGCCAGCAGGTGCTGAAGGGCGAGCTGACGCTGGACGCCGTGGCGCAGCGCGTGCTGGACCGCAACGCCGACGTGCAGCCGAAGTCCGGGCGGCAGGAGGCGATGGAGAATTTGCTGAACCGCTACGTCTGAGCTCCCCCGACACCGCTCGTCCTGAGCCTGTCGAAGGGTCGGGCTGAGCTTGTCGAAGCCCCGCGACAATGCCGCATGGACCGTGTCGAAGCAGTGGTGGTGGGAGCCGGCGTCGTCGGGCTGGCGGTGGCGCGTGCGTTGGCGCTGCGCGGCCTGGAGACGCTGGTGATCGAGTCGCAGCCCTCCATCGGCACCGGCATCAGCTCGCGCAACAGCGAGGTCATCCACGCCGGGCTCTACTACCCGCCCGGGTCGCTGAAGGCGCGGCTGTGCGTCGAGGGCAAGCACCTGCTCTACGCGTTCTGCGAGTCGCACGGCGTGGTGCACCGCCGCTGCGGCAAGCTGCTGGTGGCGACCGAGCCGTCGCAGCTGACCGGGCTGCAAGCCTTGCAGGTGCAGGCGGCGGCGAATGGTGTCGACGACCTGGTGCCGCTCGACGCAGCGCAGGCGCGCACGATGGAGCCGGCGCTCACCTGCCTGGCGGCGCTGTGGTCGCCGTCGACCGGCCTGATCGACAGCCACGGCCTGATGCTCGCGCTGCAGGGCGAGCTGGAGCGGCGCGGTGGCATGGTGGCGCTGGCCTCGCCGGTGCGGGCGCTGCAGGCGGGGCCAGGCGAGCACGTCATCGAGGTCGGCGGCGAGCAGCCGATGGAACTGGCCGCCCGCATCGTCGTCAACGCCACGGGCCTGTGGTCGCCGGCGCTCGCGCAATCGACCTCGGGCCTGCCAGCCGGGGCGCAGCCGGCGGCCCGCTTCTGCAAGGGCAACTACTTCTCGCTGGCCGGCCGCGCGCCGTTCTCGCGGCTGATCTACCCGCTGCCGAACCGGGCCGGCCTGGGCGTGCACCTGACGCTGGACCTGGGCGGTCAGGCCCGCTTCGGGCCCGACGTGCAATGGCTGGCTGACGACACGCAAGACCCGATCGACTACACCGTGGACCCGGCGCGCGCCGACGCCTTCTACGCCGAGGTGCGCCGCTACTGGCCCGCGCTGCCCGACGGCGCGCTGCAGCCGGCCTACAGCGGCGTGCGGCCCAAGCTCGCCGGGCCGGGCGAGCCGGCGGCGGATTTCCGCATCGACGGGCCGGCCGAGCACGGCGTGCCGGGGCTCGTGAACCTGTTCGGGATCGAATCGCCGGGCCTGACCGCCAGCCTCGCGCTGGCCGACGAGGTGCTCAGCCGGCTGGGCGCCTGAGCTTCACTCGGCGGGCGCGTCGCGCCACTGCCCGTCCAGCAGCACCTCGTGCGGACGGAAGTCGGCCTTGTAGGCCATCTTGTCGCTCTCGGAGATCCAGTAGCCGAGGTAGACGTGGCGCAGCTTCAGCAGCCGGGTCTGCTCGATCTGCCACATCACGTTGTAGATGCCGTAGCTGGTGCGCGGCTCGGGCTCGTAGAAGGTGTACACCGCCGACAGGCCGTCGTTCAGGATGTCGAGGATCGACACCATCTTCAGCGCGCCCATCCCGTCGGGCGCCGGCTCGCGGAACTCGACCAGCCGCGAGTTGACTCGGCTTTGCAGCAGGAACTGGGTGTACTGGTCGATGCTGTCGTTGTCCATGCCGCCCCCGCTGTGGCGGCCGGCCTGGTAGCGCAGGTAGAGCTGGTAGTGCTCCGGCACGAAGCACAGCCGGAGCACGCGCGCCTGCAGGCCCTGGTGCTGCTTCCAGGCGCGGCGCTGGCTGCGCGTCGGCTCGAAACCCGCCACCGGCACGCGCAGCGGCACACAGGCGCGGCAGCCGTCGCAGAACGGCCGGTAGGTGAACATGCCGCTGCGCCGGAACCCGTTGGAGACCAGGCCCGAGTAGGCGTCGGCGTGGATCAGGTGGCTGGGTGTCGCGACCTGCGAACGCGCCATCCGGCCGCCCAGGTAACTGCACGGGTACGGCGCGGTGGCATAGAACTGCAGCGAGGCGAGCGGAAGCTCTTTCGGATGGGTCACGAACCAGGTCCCTGCACGGGCGCACCGGGATCCAGCAGCGCCCACATCGAGGGATCATAGGACCATTCCCGCACCGGGGGCTCCCTGAGTCTGGGGGGCAAACCGGTTTCGAATTGTTCGCGTGGAATCTCCCGCGCCCCCAGTGACGCCAGGTGACCGGTGCGCTGCTGGCAGTCGATCAGCGTGATGCCGTTCGCCCGGCAGAACGCGACCAGGCCCGACACCGCGATCTTCGACGCATCGGTGCGGTGCGAGAACATCGACTCGCCGAAGAACATCCGCCCGAGGCACACGCCGTACAGGCCGCCCACCAGCTGCCCGTCGATCCAGGTCTCGAAGCTGTGCACCGCGCCGAGCGCATGCCAGCGGCAGTAGGCCTGCACCATCTCYGGCAGGATCCAGGTGCCGTCCTGGCCCTCGCGGGGCGTGCCGGCGCAGGCACCGATCACCGATGCGAAATCGCTGTCGATGCGCAGCTCGCAGCCGGGATCGCGCGCGAAGCGGCGCAGCGTCTGGCGCAGCGAGCGCGACAGCTTGAATTCGGCCACCGGCAGCACCATGCGCGGGTCGGGCGACCACCACAGCACCGGCTGGCCCTCGCTGTACCACGGGAAGATGCCGTGGCTGTAGGCCTCGGTCAGGCGCTCGGGCGTCAGCTCGCCGCCGGCGGCCAGCAGCCCGGGTGCGTCCGAGCCGGGCGGCAACGCCTGGCGTGTATCGGGCAGCGGGGTGCGGGCGTCGCGCAGCCAGGGGATCAAGCGGTGGGGCTCCAGTCAGGCCGATACCGATACGGCGGCGCCGACCGGCTTCTTCTGCGTGACCCCCACGCCGTGCCGCACCGCGATGATCTCGGCCAGGATCGAGACCGCGATCTCGGCCGGCGAATTGCCGCCCAGGTTCAGCCCGATCGGGCCGTGCAGGCGGTCGATCTCGGTGGGCGACAGGTCGAACATCGCGAGTCGCTCGCGGCGCTTCGCGGTGTTGCTGCGCGAGCCGAGCGCGCCGACGTAGAACGCCGGCGACTTCAGCGCCTCCAGCAGCACCATGTCGTCGAGCTTGGGGTCGTGGGTGACGGCCACCACGGCGCTGTGCGGGTCGAGTTGCATCTCCAGCGCCAGGTCATCGGGCATTGCCTTGCTGAACTGCGTGCCCGGCACGTCCCAGGTGAGGTGGTATTCCTCGCGCGGGTCGCAGCAGGTGACCTCGAAGTCGAGCGCCAGCGCCATCTGCGCCAGCACGCGCGACAGCTGGCCGGCGCCGATGATCAACAGCCGCCAGCGCGGGCCGAACAGTGCGCGCAAGCAGCGGCCGTCGAACGCGAAGCCGTCGCCGCGCGACGCGGCCTCGACCTGCACCGTGCCGGTGTCGAGGTCGAGCAGCCGGGCGACGAGTTCATGCCGCTGCGTGCGTTCGAGCACCTCGTCGACCCAGGCGGTGTCCTGCAGCGGCTCCTGCACCAGCCGCAGGTTGCCGCCGCAGGGCAGGCCGAAGCGGGCGGCTTCTTCCTTCGTGACGCCGTAGGTGATCAGCTGCGGCCGCGCGACGCGCTCGCCGGTGCGCACGCGCTCGATCAGGTCGTCTTCGACGCAGCCGCCGGAGACCGAGCCGACCACCAGGCCGTCGTCGCGCATCGCGAGCAGCGCGCCGGGCGGCCGCGGCGCGGAGCCCCAGGTCTCGAGCACGGTGACCAGCCAGACGGCATGGCCGTCGGCGCGCCACTGGCGGGCCTGGGTGAGCACTTGCAGGTCGAGGCTGTCCATCGCGAAGCGGGTCGGGGAGGGACAGGCATCGTAGCGCTTGGGCAAGGGCCCTGCCGGCGCAGGGCCACGGAAGAAAAAACGCCTGAAGCCGGAGATCACATGTTGGGAGATGGCTTCAGGCGGGGAGGAATCATCAATGGAGGGGGCAGGGCGGCGATCAGGCGTCGTTGGCCTGCACGCGCTTGCCGATCACTGTCACCGCCGGCAGCTGGATCACCGTCATGCGGGACTCGGCGTCGGCCTTGGCGCGGGCTGCCGTCTGTGCGGCGGTATGGGCTTGCGCGGCGAAACCGAGCGAAGCGGTGGCGAGCAGGGCGAAGGCAAAGGCGATGGCGGAGAGGCGGCTGGTCATGGTGGGCTCCTTGGTGTGGCAGGGCAGCGGGGCTGCGATGGAGTGAACTCTAGGAGTCCGCCTCTTGCGCGCCCAGCGGCTTGCGACCAACTGCCGGAAAGCAGGGACCAACTGCGCTGCCGGCCGATGGCCCCTCACCAGGAACTCACCGGCTGCGCCGGTAGGCCTCCGTCACATCCCCCTCCATCCGGTACCCCGAGGTCCCGAGCGCCGTGTCGCTGAAGGCCGCGTGGATCGTGCCGCTGACCCACAGCGCGTCCATCGTGCGCACGCCGGCCAGCGGCTTCGCGAGCTTCACGTGGATGGTCTGGTTGGCCGGCGGCGGCGGCACGTGGATGCAGGCACCGAAATAGGGCACCAGCAGGAACTCGCGCAGCTGGTCGCTCTCGCCTTCCAGCGGCACGACGAAGCCGGCGATGCGCACCCGCTGCTGGTCCATCGCGGCATTGGTCGGCGCGTTGTTCCAGGCCCGCTTCAGCCGGTCGAGCGCCGCCTGCGCGCGCGGATCGCCGTCGCCGAACATCCGGAAGCTCAGCGCCTGCACGTCCTTCATCGGGTCCCAGTCCTTCGGCGTCAGGTCCTCCCAGGTCGTCAGCTTGTAGCCGCCGGCCACCGCCGCGCTGGCGGCGCGCGCCGCGACGGCCGGCGCCAGCTTGTCGCCGATGCGGTAATCGGCCGCATCGGTCTTCGGGCTGTCGGGCACCTTCGGGCCGTCGGCCGCATCGCTGCAGGCGCCGCACAAGGCCAGCACGGCCGCGAACACGCCACTCCAGACGGTCTTTGTCTCGATCCTGTTCATCATGATTCCTTTCATCACAGGCGCGGCGTCAGGCCGTCCGACAACGACAAGCGGCAGGCCCGCCACGCCGGCAGCCCCCCCGCCACCAGGCCGGCGGCGAGCACCAGGCCGATCAGCTTCCATTCCCCCACGCCCGACACGCCGGGTGCCGGCGCGCTGCCGAACTGCCCTTGCAGCCACGGCCCGGCGAGCAGCGAGAGGCCGGCCAGCAGCACGAGTGCGAGCGCGGTGCCGAGCAGCGTCGCGCCGACGCTCTCGGCCACCAGCAGCGCCGCGATGTGGCGCGGCCCGGCGCCCACCGAGCGCAGGATCGCCAGCTCGCGCCGCCGCTCGTTCAGGCTTGCGAGCACCACCGCCACCAGCCCGGCCAGCCCGACCACCAGCACCAGCGCCGACACCGCGAGCAGCGTGCGCTCGACCACGCCGACCACCTGCCACAGCTGGTCGAGCGCGACGCCGGGCAGCACCGCCAGCAGCGGCTCGCCGTCGAACTCGTTGATCTCGCGCTGGGCCCGGAACACCGCGCCGCGCTGCTCGAGGCCGACCAGCACCGCGGTGATCGTCTTCGGCGTCAGGTCGAACTTGCGCACCAGCTCGGGCGCGATCGCGAGACCCGGGATCGGCGCACCGCCCTGCCAGTCGAGGTGGATCGCCTCGATCGCCTGCAGGCTGATGTGCACCGTGCGGTCGACCGGCGTGCCGGTCGGCGCGAGGATGCCGACGATCGTGAACGGCTTGTCGGCATGCTCGGCCAAGCCTTCTCCGCCGCTGCCGTGGCTCAGCGTGATGCGCTGCCCGATCGCGTAGTGCAGCGAGCGTGCGACCTCGGCGCCGACCACCGCCTCGAACACGCCGTCGACGCTGCCGCTGAACGCCCGCCCCTCGGCCACCACCAGCGGCCGGCGGTAGCCGTAGCGGAAGTGCTCGAAGTAGCCGGTGTTCGTGCCCAGCACCGCGAAGCCGTGATGCGAATCACCGAGCGACAGCGGGATGGTCCATGCGACGCCCGGCCGCTTCGCGAGCGCCTCGGCGCTGGCCCAGCGGATGTTGTTGGTCGCCTCGCCGAGCCGGAACACCGCGTACAGCATCAGCTGCACCGGGCTCGTGCGGGCGCCGACGACCAGGTCGGTGCCGGACACCGATTGCGCGAACGCCTCGCGCGCCGCGAGCCGGCTGCGCTCGACGCCGAGCAGCATCGTGACCGACAGCGCAATCGCGGCGATCGCGAGGCCGAGCGTCGCGCGGCGGTTCCAGGCGCTGGCGAGCGCGATCTTCAGCAGAGGCTTCATGCGGCCTCCTGCTGCAGCACGGCGGAGCGGTTCAGCTCGGCCAACGCCACCTCGCGCGTGAAGTGCGTGGCGAGCCGGCGGTCGTGGCTGACGAACAGCAGCGTCGCCTGCGCGGCGCTGCACTCGCGCAGCAGCAGCTCGATGAAGCGCTGCTGCGTGGCCGCATCGAGCGCCGAGGTCGGCTCGTCGGCGATCACCAGCTCGGGCCGGCCGAGCAGCGCCCGCGCCGCAGCCACGCGCTGCTGCTGGCCGACCGAGAGCTGGGTGGCCGGCCGCGCGAGCAGCGTGCGCGGCAGGTCGAGCGCTTCCAGCAGGCGGCGCGCCTCGTGCACCAGGTCGCCGTCGGAGGCAGCCTGCGCCCGCGCCGCGCGCAGCGCCGAGAAGCGGCACGGCAACAGCACGTTGTCGAGCACGCTCAGGTAGGGCACCAGGTTGAACTGCTGGAACACGAAGCCGACGTGGTCGACGCGGAAGCGGTCGCGCGCGGCGCCCGGCAGCGCGGAGACCTCCTGGCCGAGCGCCGTCACGCGGCCGGCGTCGGGCACCAGCACGCCGCCCAGCAGGCCGAGCAGCGTGCTCTTGCCGCTGCCGCTCGGGCCGTGCAGGAAGACGCGCTCGCCGGCCTGCACGCTGAAGTCGTCGATGTCGAGGCAGGGCGGCAGCGCGCGCTGCCAGCGAAAGCGCAGCTGCTGCACCTGCAGCAGGGGGGGCGGGCTCACCATGTGACGCTCCGGCGGCCCGGCAGCAGGTCGAGCGCGCGCTGGCCCGAGGGGGCGGCGACCTGCACCTTGAGCCGGCGCAGGTTGGGGAAGTGGCGCATCAGGTCGACGTCGACGCCGGCCAGCGCCTGCGGGGCGTCGCAGGTCCAGCTGAAGTCGGCATCGAGGTCGGCATGGCCGTCGCCGTCGGCCGGCGTTGCCTCGATCGACTCGCCGAGTGCGGCCGATGACGCGAGCCGCACGGTGGTGAGATGGCAATGCGCCGCGGCGGTCGGTGCGAACACGCCGCCGGCATCGCGCAGCGTGCGCGCCATCTGGCGCACTGCCGTGCGTTGCACGTCGGTGCGCGGCACGTGCTCGAAGCCGAGCAGGTTGTCGAGCGGGCTCTCGAGGCTGATCTGCAGTTGGGGGCCGTCGACGACGACGCGCAGTTCGGCGACGCCGTGCACATGGGCGCCGGGCTCGTGGGCCTGGGCGTGAAGGGAAGCGAAGGTGGAAGCCAGCGCAATGCAGGCCGGCAGCAGGGAATGGATCTTCATGACGCGTGGTTCCGGTGGGCCCGCGGCGACAGCGCGCGGGCAGGCACGAAGGCGCGCGGCCCAGCGGCCGCGGCGCACGTTCAGGACAGCGTCGAAAGGGGCGGAGCGCGGCTCAGGTAGGCCGGCTCGAAGCGCGCATCGCGCGCGGTGACCGGTGCGGCAGCGGCCAGTTCGAAGCGCGCCGACGACAGCGCCGGCAGCGCCACCTGCGGCGTGGCGGGGTGGTCGAGCTGCGCGCAGGCCAGGCACTGGGCGCACAGCGTGTCGGTGTCGGCCGCATTGGCAGAACTCGCCTGCGGCAAGGCCGCCAGCGATTGCCGCTGGTGCTCCAGCGCATGCCCCAGCACGTGCAGCACCGCCTGCTGCTGGCTGAACACCAGCAGCAGCGCGAGCAGGACGCGCCAGGCGACACGGGATGCGGACATGGCCGACAGTATGACGGCGGCTTGAATGTCAGACCATGTCGGTCGGTGTCGTGCCCGGTGAAGAAAGGATCTGCGCCGTGCGGCGCACATGGCCGAGCCGTGGCATCACGTACTGCATCGACGCCAGGTGCGGCTCGGCGAGCGGCGCGCTGCAGGCGTCCTCGGCGATCAGCAGCTGGTAGCCGAGCTCCCAGGCCGCGCGCGCCGTGCCTTCGACGCCGATGTGCGTGACGATGCCGCCCAGCACCAGCGTCGCGATGCCGCGCCGGCGCAGTTGTAGGTCGAGCTCGGTGCCGTGGAAGGCATTCCACTGGCGCTTGACGATCTGCAGGTCGCCGGGCGCGCTCGGCAGCGCTGCGGGGTCGTCCCACCAGTGCGCCGGCAACCCTCCTGGCGGCAACGGTGCGGGCTGGTCGGTGGTCTGCGTCAGCAGCTCGGGGAAGCCTGCGTGCCAGCCGACCTTCACGCGCACGACGAGCGCGTTCAGCGCGTGGAACCGGTCGGCCAGCGCTGCGGCGTTCGCGAGCACCGTGGCACTGTCGTGCGGGGCGCGGCCGAAGCCGGTGATGCCTTGCTGCAGGTCGATCAGCACGAGCGCGGTGCGGGCGGGGTCGAGCGGTGTGGAGTCAAGAGATAGCATGGGATCCTTCAGCGGCTGATTTGTGAGGGTGTCCTCGCAAAACAAATTCTATGAGGAAGTCCTCACAAAAGTCCAGTGCCCCGGGCTCGGGCGATGCCGCGCCGGTCGAACGCGTGCGCCGCCAGCGCGGGCACCAGCGCGTCGAGGTGCTGCTCGGTGCCGCGGCGCAGGTGTTCGCCGAGAGGGGTTATGACGCCGCGACGATGACCGAGATCGCGGCGCGCGCCGATTCGTCGATCGGCTCGCTCTACCAGTTCTTCCCGACCAAGCCCGAGGTGGCGCAGGGTGTGATCGCGCTGCAGGCGGGCGAATTGCAGGCACGGCTGGGCGCGATGGCCGAGGCGAGCGCCGGCTGGGATGTCGATGAGCTGAGTGCGCGGCTGGTGGTCGCGCTGATCGAGTTCCGCGCTGCCCATCCGTCGTTCGCGCGGCTGGTCGACTCGCCCGGCGCGCCGGCCGCGCAGGTGCAGGCGGTGCGCCAGGCGATGCGCGTGCAGCTGGCGCAGATCCTCGCGCCGCATGCGGCCGGCCTGGCGAAGGCGCGGCTGGCCGCGGTGGCGGTGGCGGTTCAGCAGGTGATGAAGGCGGCGGTCACGCTGAACACCGAGGCGGCGCCGGGCACGCGCGCCGCGCTGGCGGAACTGAAGGAGATGCTGCGCGTCTACCTGCGCGCCGCGTTGCAGGCCTGAATCAGGCGGCCAGGTCCAGCCACAGGTCGACCTTGGGTGCGTTCGGGTCGCGCGGCTTGCGCCGGCGATTCTTCTGTCCGCTGCCGTAGGTGGCGACCGGCGTCGTGATGCGGCGCAGGTCGTCGAGCACCGCGTCGGTGGGGGGCGCCTGGCGTGTCGATTTCGCCGGCACCGACGCTGCGTTGAACAGTTCACGCGGCAGGAACAGGGAATCGCTCATGGGGGCCTCGCTCGGTCGGGGATGTCGTGCCGCAGTGTGCGGCCGGCGTGTTTCAACGGGGCTTCCCTTCGGGTTTCATTTGTTGCACGCACCGCGACTTCCGGGCATAAGGGAAGGGCTCATCAGACGCACACGAACATACGCACGCACAGGCCGGCATGCCGGTCGACAGGGAGGTGGCGTGGGGATCAGTCATGACGCCGCCGTGCCGTCCATCGGGCACGATCCCGCGGCAGCATCCGACGATGACGGCCCGGCGTTCCTGCCGGACCAGGCGGCCAGCCCGGCGCAGCGCCGTCGCGCAACGACCATCATCGTGGTCTCCGTCCTGCTGTTCCTGGCCTTGGCACCGTTTGCAAAGGTCAAGCTGGCGCCCTTCCCGAGCTTCATCGCCCTCTATGAAACCGCGGTGGTCGTCAACGACCTGATCACCGCCGTGCTGCTGTTCGGCCAGTCGCGCGTGCTGCGGGCGCGGCCGCTGGCGGTGCTGGCGAGCGGCTACCTGTTCGCGGCCCTGCTGGTGGTCGGCCATGCGCTGAGCTTCCCGGAGCTGTTCGCGCCCGAGGGCCTGCTGGGTGCGGGGCCGCACAGCACGGCGTGGATCTACCTGTTCTGGCACCTGGGCTTTCCGCTGTTCGTGCTGGCCTATGCGTGGCCGCGCCGCGGCCCGCGTGCCGCCTCGCACCCGTTCGCGGTGCCGCTGTTCACGGTCGCTCTGGCGCTGGGGCTGATCGCGTTGGCAACCGCGGGTGCGTCGCTGCTGCCGGCGGTGATGCAGGGCTCGCAATCGACGCCGCTGCTGCGCGGGATGGTCGGGGTGATCTGCGTCGTCACGGTGCTGACGCTCGGCTTGCTGTGGCAGCAGCGCCGCCAGTCGGTGCTCGACCGCTGGCTGATGGTGGCGTTGTGCGCCTGGCTGTTCGACACCGCGCTGTCGGCGATGCTGAACGGCGGCCGCTACGACCTGGGCTTCTACGCCGGCCGGCTGTACGGTCTGCTGACCTGCAGCGTGGTGCTGTACGAGCTGCTGCTGGAGAACGGCTGGATGTACGCGCGCCTGGCGCAGGCCCATGCGGACGAGCGCCGGCGCGGCCGTGAACTCGCCCTGGCCCGTGACCAGGCGCAGGCCGCCGATGCGGCGAAGAGCCTGTTCCTCGCCAGCATGAGCCACGAGATCCGCACGCCGATGAACGCCGTGATCGGCCTGACGCAGCTGGTGCTCGACGGCCGGCTCGAAGCGCAGCAGCGCGGCCATCTCAACAAGGTGCAGACCTCGTCGAAGGCCCTGCTCTCGCTGCTGAACGACATCCTCGACTACTCGAAGGCCGAGGCCGGCCGCGTGGTGCTGGAGAGCGAGGAGTTCAGCCCGGAGGAAACGATCGAGAACGTCGGCAACCTGTTCGCCGTGAAGATCGAGGAGGCCGGGCTGGAGCTGGTGTTCGAGATCGACGAGGCCATTCCGCAGCGGCTGCTGGGCGACTCGCTGCGGCTGACGCAGGTGCTCAACAACCTGGTCGGCAATGCGATCAAGTTCACGTCGCGTGGCGAGATCGTCGTCAGTGCCGCGCTGCTGTCGCGTGACGAGGACGGCGTCGAGCTGCGCTTCGGCGTGCGCGACACCGGCATCGGCCTGACGCCCGAGCAGGCGGGGCAGCTGTTCCAGGTGTTCAGCCAGGCCGAGCGCAGCACCGCGCGGCGCTATGGCGGCACCGGGCTGGGGCTGGCGATCTGCAAGCGGCTGGTCGAGCTGATGGGCGGCACGATCGAGGTCCGCAGTGCGCCCGGCGAGGGCAGCCTGTTCACGTTCAACGCCCGCTTCGGGCTGGCGCACGAGGGTGCCGAGCGCATCGACCTGCATGCGATCCGCGGCATGCGCACGCTGGTGCTGGACAACCAGCCGACCGCGCGCGTGGTGTTGCAGCAGGTGCTGCAGAGCTGGCGCTTCCAGGTGGGCAGCGCGGCCTTCGCGGGCGACGCGATGCACAAGCTGAAGCGTGCCGATGCGCAGTCGCCGTACGAGCTGCTGCTGCTCGACTGGCGTTCGGCGGATCTCGATTTCGTGCACGAGGCGCGGCGCCTCATGGCCGAGCGCGGCGCGCCGCCGCTGGCGATCGTCGCGATGGCGACGCCGCACACGCTGGAGCGGGTCAGCGAGGCGCTGGGCGAGCTGCCRCTGACGGGCGTGCTGAGCAAGCCGGTCACGCCGTCGCGGCTGTTCGACACGGTGGTGCGGCTGCAGCGCGGCGAGCCGGCGAAGGGCACGCCAGCGGTGTCGCGCAGTGCCGGCTACGCCGAGCAGCTGAAGCCGCTGCGCGGCGCGCGCGTGCTGCTGGCCGAGGACAACCTCGTGAACCAGCAGGTGGCGCTCGCCTTCCTGGCCCTCGGCGAGCTCGAGGTGACGGTCGCGAACAACGGGCTGGAGGCGGTGGAGTGGGTCCGCAAGGCCCCCTTCGACCTGGTGTTGATGGACATGCAGATGCCGGAGATGGACGGGCCGCAGGCGACGCGGGTGATCCGGCAGTTGCCGCAGGGCGAGCACCTGCCGGTCATCGCGATGACGGCCGCGGCGATGGACGAGGACCGGCAGGAGTGCTTCGCGGCTGGCATGAATGCGCACGTCAGCAAGCCGATCGATCCGCAGGATCTGGTTCAGGCGTTGCTGGATTGGATGCCTGGGTCGGTCGTTCGGTCGTCCTCCGCGTCGCGTCGCGGCGGGTGAGGGGCTGGGCTGGTGGCTCATGCCGAGGCGGTCGTCGCCCCAGGGGGCGCCGACTCCACGAAGAAGCTCGGCTTCGGGGGTGCATCGCCAAACTCCCTCCACTCACTTCGTTCGTTGTGGTCAAACAGTGGCGATGAGYATGTCTACGAAGCGCGCTGGCGCGCGCCACCCCCGAAGCCAAGCTTCTTCGTCGCCTCAGAAATCGCCCCCAGCCCAGCCCCTCACCCGCCGCGACGCCAAGCACCACCAGCTCTTGTTGGGGGGAAAAGACTGAAGTGACCGACGAGCGTGCGGGTGCTCTGCAAAATCAGTCGGCCTCTGAGCAGAAGTCTCCGTCAGCCACCAGGCACTGCCCCGGCTCGACGTCGGAAGCGACTGCGCCACCCCGCGTGACGATCCGGCTGCTGGAAAGCCGCTTCGCCTCCGCCGTCGGCAACAACACCCACATCTGCCCGCGGTGCTTCGTGCTTCGGGCGTTCTGCCCGGCCTCGGAGCCGAAGCCCCAGAAATAGTCGGCCCGCACCGCACCGCGGATCGCGCCGCCGGTGTCCTGTGCGAACACCAACCGCTGCACCTGGATCGCCGAGCCCGACGGCGCCGGCGCGCTGAGGAACACCGGGTAGCCGAGCGGCGTCACCCTGGGGTCGACCGCTACCGAACGCCCCGCCGTCAACGGCACGCCCAGCGCCCCCTGCGGGCCCTCGGCCGCCGGGCGGTCGGTCACCGGCTTGAAGAACACATAGCTGGGGTCGGATACCAGCCGGCCCTGTGTGACTCGCGCCGGCGCCTTCGCAGACGCTGCTGCCGGCGCCTTTGCGCCGCCAAGCAGTTGGTCGACGAGGCTGTCCGATGCCCGCGACGGGCTGCGCGGCGCCGCCGGCACGGGCTTGCCGCCTCGCGTCACGACCGGTGCTTCATCCGCCACCGCCTCGTCGTCCTCCAGCACGAACTCCTGCGGCTGCTCCGCCGCCGCACCGGTGCCGCGCGTCACGACCTTCGTGCTCTTGACCGCTGCCACCCGCAACGGCTTGAACGGATGCCCGTTCTGCTCGGCGTACTGCACCCGCAGGATGCTGCCGTCGGGCAGGCGGATGCGCCCCGAGCCCTGCACCTGCATCGCATACAGCGCCAGCCCGTCGGCCACCCAGGCGAGCACCGGCGCGCCGATGTCCTGCGGCAGGTTCAGCGCCTCCAGCTCGCCCCGGGTGTAGTACGGCTCGGCACGGGCCGTGGCCCCGCTGCCGGTCAGCCGCACGCGCAGCCGGCGATCCCGGTCGTCCAGCTCGAAGCGGCGCAGGTCCATCGCGTAGCTGCCGGCCTGCGGCGCCGGCAGCACCACCAGCTGGTTGCCGTCCGGACGCACCGCGATCACGCCGCGCCGCTGCGCCTTCGGCACCCTCGACCAGTCTATCGTGTACAGGTCGCGCGGAACGCCCAGCACCGGCACGTCGTAGACGGCGCTGCGCTGGCGCTGGCCGTCCAGCAGCGGCTCGAAGTAGCCGGTGATGTCGCCCTCGCGGCTCGCATCGGTGTTCAGGATGCGCAGCAGCGAGAAACGGCTCTCGAAGAAGCCCCGCATCGCCGCCGTGTCGGCGGCCGGCACGCGCTGCGACGCGTCGCAGATCTCGCGCCATTCGTCGCGCTTGCGCAGCGCCTCGCACGAATTGCGGAACGCGCCCCAGYCGGCGCGCAGGTCGTCCTGCTGCCAGCCGGGCAGCTCGTCGAAGCCCGCCAGCTTGAAGACGGCGTTGCGGGTGCGCACCTCGCTCGGCGCCGCCACCCGCGCCACCCCCGATTTCGGGGTCGCCACGCCCGGCGCGACGCCGGCGTTGGACAGCGGCGCCGCCGGCCCGCCGGCCACCGCAGCGC